>JALQVG010000034.1 GCA_023260435.1 Flavobacteriaceae bacterium
AAGGTATCTTACCCGGTGGTGGAACTGCTCTTCTATATGCTACGAATGTTCTTAAAAACGTAAAAGTGGAAAATGATGATCAACGTTATGGTGTTGATATTGTTAAAAGAGCACTTTCTGCTCCTTTAAAACAAATTGGCTCACTTGGGCCCTATGTCCATTACGGCTGGTAGTTTTGCCGTAGTGGTGGTTCCAGCAGCCGTAGTGCTTTTGTCGACAGGATTTGTCCCAGACCTCAGCCAAGTGGTGGTGCAGCAATCCTTGATCTCCTTGTTGGTTTTGGCTGTTTTGGGAACCGCATTGGCCAATATCCTTTTCAACAAACTCATCAGCTTGTCCAGTCCGGTATTTGCCGCCTCGGTGACCTATACTATCCCGCTGGTCGCTTTGTTTTGGGCCTGGGTGGACCACGAGCCCCTGTATCCCGCTCAACTGGCAGGTGGACTGATTGTATTGGTCGGGGTGTATTTGACCCAGAAAAAACCTAAAAAAATCTAAAACAAATGCCCAAGCGGTAACATTTGCCTATTTTTAACACCCTATTGATGTCACTCATAAAATCTTTAACCTAATAACTATGAAGCAATTGCGCCTTTTATCCGCCTGTGCACTATTTCTAGGCATCTCAGCGGCTCAAGCCCAGCAGGTAAGCTACCAAGAGTATGACCTGCCCAACGGATTACACGTGATCCTACACCAAGACAATGGAGCTCCAGTGGTGACTACCTCAGTGATGTACCACGTCGGTGGCAAAGACCGCACTCAGGGCAGAACTGGATTTGCCCACTTCTTTGAGCACCTATTATTTGAAGGAACCAAGAACATAGAACGCGGGACTTGGATGAAATTGGTGTCCTCTCGAGGGGGAAACAACAACGCCAACACTTCTCAAGACCGCACGTACTACTACGAAGTATTCCCGTCCAACCAACTTGAGTTCGGGCTTTGGATGGAATCTGAGCGTATGCTGCACCCTGTGATTGACCAAATTGGGGTTGACACCCAAAACGAAGTGGTGAAGGAGGAAAAACGTTTGCGCATGGACAACAGCCCTTACGGCCAAATTCTTCAAGTGGTTGGGGAGAACCTGTTTAAAGTTCACCCGTACAAGGACCCAAACATCGGGTACATGGAAGACTTGGACGCAGCTACCCTTGAGGAGTTTATCGCGTACAAAGAAAAGTATTACGGTCCCAACAACGCTGTATTGGTCGTCGCTGGTGACATCGATATCGACAAAACAAAATCGATGATCGAGCAGTATTTTGGCCCTGTGCCAACTGGTCAAAACGTAGTGCGCAACTTCCCTGTAGAGGAGCCGATTACTGAAGAGGTTCGCGCGAAAGCCTACGACCCCAACATCCAAATTCCAGCGACCATTGTCGCGTATAGAACACCAGGATTTGCCAGCCGTGAGGCCTATGTATTGGACATGATCTCCACCTACCTCAGTGACGGAAAGACCTCTAAACTGTACAAGAAAATGGTGGATGAGCAAAAACAAGCCCTTCAAATCGGCGCCTTTAACCTAGGCCAAGAGGACTACGGGATGTACCTGATTTTTGGTCTGCCTGTGGGAGAGAATACGCTGGAAACTTTAAATACAGAAATTGAAGAAGAGATCGCCGCAGTGCGCAATGAGTTAATCGCTGATAAGGATTTTCAAAAGATTCAAAATAAGTTTGAAAACGACTTTGTCAATGCCAACTCAAGCGTTGAGGGTATTGCGGGGTCATTAGCGACCTACTATATGTTGTACGGCGACACTTCACTGATCAACAAGCAGATCGACATTTACCGTTCGATCACCCGTGAGGAGATTCAACAAGTAGCCCAACAGTATTTACAACCCAATCAGCGCGTGGTCATCGACTATTTGCCTCAATCAGCTAAACAATAAACAAGATGAGAAAGCACCTAATTTTATCCCTCGCCTTCCTGTTTTTGGGGGCCACTTCTATAGCTACGGCACAAATCAACCGCAGTGAGCAACCCCAAGCCGGACCTATTCCAAGCATACAATTGGAAGATCCACAGACCTTTACCCTAAAAAACGGGTTGACCGTGATGTTGGTGGAAAACCACAAACTTCCTCGAGTTTCCGTGCGTTTGATCTTGGATAACCCTCCTGTTTTAGAGGGTGATAAAGCTGGCGTATCCAGCTTGTTCAGCGCGATGATGGGTAACGGAACCACCAACTTGTCCAAAGATGACTTCAATGAAGAAGTGGACTTTATGGGCGCTTCGATCAACTTTGGCGCTACCTCAGCTTCCGCGAGCGGTTTGTCCAAATATTTTGACCGATTGGTCACCTTAATGGCTGATGCGGTAAAAAATCCGTTATTGACACAAACTGAATTTGAAAAAGAACAGGAAAAAATCATCACGGGTATTAAATCAGAAGAGAAAGATGTAAAAGCTATTGCGCGCCGATTGGAAAACGCTGTTGCCTATGGCACTGACCACCCCAATGGTGAGTTTGTCACCGAGACTACAGTAAAGAATACCTCGTTGGCTGACGTCACTTCTTTTTACAAAACTCAGTTTGTACCCAATAATGGATACCTGATCGTTATTGGAGACATCGACGTAGCTGCCGCAAAAAAAACCATCAGCAAACAATTTAGCGATTGGAAAAAATCTGCTGCCGCTCCGAGCAATTGGAAAAAGCCTGCGGCTTCAGGCAGCACAGCCATTCATTTTGTGGACATGCCCAACGCAGTACAATCGGAAGTATCGGTGCAAAACTTAGTTGATTTGCCGATGAAAAGTCCGGATTATTTATCTGCTCTGCTGGCCAACAACATCTTGGGGGGGAGCTCTTCAGCCCGTTTGTTTATGAATCTGCGCGAGGACAAAGCCTTTACCTATGGATCCTACTCTTCCTTGGGAAGCAGCAAGTACACCCCAGCTCGTTTCCGCGCATACGCCGCTGTTCGAAATGCAGTAACCGACAGTGCCGCTGTAGAACTGCTCTCTGAAATCGACCGTATGGCCAGTGAGCCTGTCTCTGAAGACGAGCTAGCGATGGCCAAAGCGGAGTATGTAGGTAACTTTGTGATGGCGTTGGAGAATCCAGCCACCGTAGCCAACTACGCCTTCCGCATTGCCAGTGAAGGTCTGCCTAAAGACTTTTACAAAACCTACCTCAGCCGAATCAACAGCGTAACCCCAGAAGAGGTACAAGCTGCTGCGCGCAAATACTTTACCGCGGACAAAGCTCAAGTTGTGGTAGCGGGTAAAGGAAGGGATGTGCTCCCCACCTTGGAGAAAATGACGTTTAAAGGTCAAGCCCTTCCGGTTAATTATTACACCCCAATGGCTCAAAAAGCCGAAAAACCAAACTACGATGCCGCCATTCCCGAAGGCTTAAGCGCCGATAAAGTGATTGCAGACTACATTGAAGCTGTGGGTGGCCGTGCGCTTTTAGAAAGCGTTTCCTCTTTGCGCTTGCTCGCTGAGGGCACAGTTCAAGGTATGACCATCAACGTGGAAATCACCCGTACCCAAGGGCAGCAATTCAAACAAAAAATGTCTTTGATGGGCAATGTAATGTCCGAACAAGTATTTAATGGAGAGTCTGGCTACGTGAGCATGCAAGGACAAAAAATCCCCATGCAAGACAAAGACATCGTTCAAGTGCGCCAAGAAGCCATGCCTTTTGCTGAATTGGGCATGAAAGGGGCCACCTTGGAGGGCGTTGAAGACGTAAACGGTCAAAAAGCCTACAAAGTGAAATGGAGCGCCAATAAATGGGCGTACTATTCTGTGGACAACGGATTGAAACTAAAAGAAGTAACCGCTGTTGATGCAGGGGGGCAAACTATGGAAAGCGCCATTGAATTTGGCGACTACGAGATTTTCCAAGGTATTCTGATGCCCTTTACCCTCAAGCAACAAGTAGGACCACAAGCTATTGATTTAAAAATTAAAGAAGTGTACCTCAATGAAGCGTTAACACCTGCTTCCTTCCAATAGGAGCACTGAGCACCAACAAAAAAGGCAAGCCGAATGGCTTGCCTTTTTTTATGGAATATATCCCCAGGCAATTTACTCAATCGCCCAAGGTGTTTGTATCTGATTCTCTGCAGATTTAAGGGTCAACGTATAGTTTCCTTTGGGCAAATAGATATGTCCATCTGCCGCTTTTTTGAGCTCCGTTTTCACCTTCTTCAAGTAAGCCGAAGCTCCTTTTTCAGAGAATGCCAAGCCAAAACTAAGTCGGTTCAAGCCTTTGGTTAGCGAAACTTCTTGGGCATAAACGACTGTGCCGTTAGAATGGGTGACCTCAAAGTTAGCGGTCCCCGAATTCTTGCTAAAGAAGCTCAGCGCTTGGCTAGGGGTATTAGGCGCACTCCATGAACCCCAAGCGGATCCCCAACGGGCGGAGTGTTTCACTTTTGGTGCGGAAAGCCAGGATAAGGTGGTTTTTTGCACGGATGGCGTCATCTTTTGAAGATCGGCTATGTCGGCAATGTACACGCTGCGGCCATGAGTCGCGATCACCAAATGGTGTGCCTCAGTTTGGACCACCAAGTCGTGCACAGCCACTTTGGGTAGGTCTTTGCCCAATGGATGCCAATTAGCGCCTAAATCCAAACTAGCAAACACACCGACATCTGTTCCTGCAAACAATAAGTTGGGGTGTTCAGGGTCCTCGATCACTACATTGACTGCACCCAGAGGAAGTCCTTTAACCGAGGATTTCCAGGTAGTACCCCCATCCTCAGACACATAGATGTATGGAGTGAAATCGTCGTTTCTGTAGTTGTTGAGCGCCAGTATCACCCTTTTTGAATCATGAGCAGAGGCCTCTATAGAGGCCACCCAAAGGTTCTGGGGCAAATCCTTGTTTTTCAACAACCAGGTGTGTCCACCGTCCGGAGTGTACGAGACTAGACCGTCATCGGAACCTGTCCAAATCTGACCGAATGCGGCAGGAGATTCTTCAATAACCGTCAGCGTTCCAAAGGCTACGTTGCCTTTACGTCCGCCTTGGG
>JALQVG010000045.1 GCA_023260435.1 Flavobacteriaceae bacterium
GTGATCGGTGACGTATACCTGATTTTGGTAGAGTTGGATTTTGTCTTTTTGTAGGTTTAAATCTCCTTTCAGTTTTGGGAAGAAAAGGATTCCGGTGAGGTTGAACGGATAATCCACGTTGAGGTGGATGTGGAACAGTGGCTCTTCAAACTGCATGGGATAAAGCTCTCTGTAAAAAGCCTTATAATCTTCCTCTTTGAGTTCTGCGGGCTGTTTGGTCCAAGCTGGATGGGGGTTGTTGATGACATTAGGCACTTCGATAGTCGGTGCAGGATCTTTTTCATCTGCACCCTCTGGTTTGGGAAGTGTTTCCGTTTTTGTGCCAAAAATAATGGGTACAGGCATGAATTTATTGTACTTAGTCAACAGTTCGCGGATTCTGGATTCCTCTAAAAACTCTGTGGAGTCTTTAGCGATGTGCAAGATGATTTCCGTTCCCCTTTCCTTTTTGTCGTGTGATGTCAGGGTAAATTCTGGTGAGCCATCACAGGTCCAATGTGCAGCTGGCTCATCTTTGTAACTTTTGGTAATAATTTCAACTTTTTCAGCTACCATAAAGGCCGAATAGAATCCCAAGCCAAAATGGCCGATGATTCCTGCGTCTTTAGCGGAGTCTTTGTAGGTATTCATGAATTCCTCAGCTCCTGAGAAGGCAACCTCGTTGATGTATTTCTGAACCTCTTCTTGGGTCATACCCAAACCTTGGTCAATGATGTGAAGGCGTTTTTTCTTTTTATCGATTTTGATTTCGATTTTCGGATCACCCAAATCCACTTTGATTTCTCCAATCGATGTTAAGTGTTTTAGCTTAATGGTAGCATCGGTTGCGTTGGAGACCAATTCTCTCAAGAAAATTTCGTGGTCGCTGTACAAGAATTTTTTGATCAGTGGAAAAATGTTTTCTACAGAAACATTGATTTTACCTTGTGTCATGGATTTAAATATTTTTTGTTCTGCCCATACTAAGGCAAATCAGATGCCAACCCAAAATTTCTGCCAAAATGACAGCGTTTGGTTCTACTCAATTTTTCCTATTTTAGAGGGATAAATTGATTTCTATGTATCATTCGCGTATTTCTGGAGTTGGGTATTATGTGCCTGAGCGTATTGTCACCAATCATGACCTAGCCAAAATCATGGATACCAGTGATGAGTGGATTCAGGAGAGAACTGGAATTCAACGAAGAAGACACGTGGATCCAAAAGACGGAGAAACCACTTCGGGAATGGGGGTAAAAGCGGCTAGAATGGCTATGGCTGATGCAGGTAAATCTGCTTCAGATATCGATTTTGTTGTTTTTGCTACCCTAAGTCCAGATTATTATTTTCCAGGACCTGGAGTTACCTTGCAAGAAGCGTTGGGTTTAGAGACCGTTGGGGCGCTTGATGTGCGCAACCAGTGTTCTGGATTCATCTATGCCCTATCGGTAGCCGATCAATTTATCAAAACTGGGATGTATCAAAATGTTTTGGTTGTAGGTGCTGAGTTGCAGTCAAAAGGGCTGGACATGACGACTAGAGGGCGCAATGTGTCGGTTATTTTTGGTGATGGGGCAGGTGCTGTGGTATTGTCCAGAGATGATCGTTCTGGTTTTGGAATACTTTCTACACATTTACACGCGGAGGGATCTTGGGCCAAAGAACTTTCAGTGATCGCTCCAGGAATGGGGCAACGATGGGTCACAGATATATTGGCCGATAACAATCCTTTAGATGAGTCTTATTTTCCTTACATGAACGGGCAGCTCGTGTTTAAAAACGCGGTTGTTAGGTTTGAGGAAGTAATTCGCGAAGCTTTGGCTGCCAATGAATTAAGCCAGTCAGCGATCGATTTGTTAATCCCTCATCAAGCCAACTTGCGCATTGCTCAATTTATTCAAAAGAAGTTTCAACTCTCCGATGATCAGGTATATAACAACATCATGGAATACGGAAACACGACAGCCGCCTCCATTCCTATTGCCTTGGCGGAAGCCCATCAAAAAGGAAAAATAAAGGAAGGTGATTTAGTAGTCTTGGCTGCTTTTGGCAGTGGATTTACCTGGGGTTCAGCGCTTATCCGCTGGTAAGCGAATCAACCAAAGTCCTAGAAAGGTAATCGCCCCATTAATGGGCAACAATTCATAACCTAATTGATACCCCCCTAAGGATTCAGCAGGTATGTTGCCTATGATAAAAGCCAGCGCCAAACTGATGCCAGCTACCCACCATACTCCAGTAGAGCGGACCTTGTGGGCGGTTAATATCCCAAAGGCAAATAAGCCCAAAAGTGGTCCATACGTATAGGTCGCTACGGTGAGCAACCCATCGATCGTATTTTTTTCCAGCAGGTATTTAAAGCTGATGATTACCCCAATAAGCAATAGACTCATCCCTATGTGGGTTTGTTTTCTAAGTTTTTTTTGGGCCACTTCCGTCCTGCCTTCCATCGAAATAAAATCGATGCAAAACGAGGTAGTCAGCGCAGTTAGCGCTGAGTCAGCACTGCTGTACGCAGCGGCTATTAGCCCCAAAATAAAGGGAACACCCAACAGCAGTCCCAATCCACCGTTTAAGGCAATTTCTGGAAATAGCAGATCAGTTTTGGTTGTTCCGTCAACTACAGGTATGTCGATCTGAAATTTTGCGCTGTAGGCATACAGTAAGGCGCCTAGAACAAGGAATAAAACATTGACCAAAACCAATACCACACTCATGGATACCATATTTTTTTGAGCGTCTTTTAAATTTCTACAGCTGAGGTTTTTTTGCATCATGTCTTGATCTAAACCGGTCATGGCTATAGTAATAAACGCACCGCCCAAAACGGATTTTAACCAGTAGTCTTTGCGCAATGGATCATCGGTGACCCATACTTGACTCAGTGAGTTTAGCTCGGGAGATTCCCAAATCCCCCACATACTCAACTCTAGGGATTGGGTGATTAAGATCACCGCAGCTACCACTGAAAATAACATCATGCCTGTTTGTAGGCTATCTGTCCATACGATGGTTTTTATGCCTCCTTTATAGGTATAGGCCCATATAAATAGTACAGAGAGAATTACGGTTCCTTCAAAAGGAAAATTCCAATAGTCGAACACGAATTGTTGCAGTACAGTGGCCACTAAAAACAACCTGAACGAAGCGCCAAGTACCCGAGAAAGCAAGAAAAAGAAGGCCCCTGTTTTATAGGCAGATGTACCGAAACGCTGATCTAGGTAGGTATATATGGACACCACATTCAGTCGGTAGTATATGGGGAGCAATACGAACGCAACCACAAAGTAACCCAATAGATAGCCTATAACAACTTGCAAATAACTGAACTGAGTGCCGCCTACCCAGCCGGGTACCGATATAAAGGTAACCCCAGATAGCGAAGCGCCTACCATGCCAAAAGCAACTAGATACCAGGGAGCATTTTTGCTGGCAGAAAAGAAGTCACTGTTGGTGTCGTTTTTTGAGGTGACTAGGGAGATCCCCATCAACACGAGAAAATAAAGCGCGATAACGACGGTAATTAACGTAGGGCTCATGGATTGGTTTTAAAATTGAAAAGTACAAAAACAAATACATCTTTGGAAAGTTGTAATTTTGCCAAATGGATTTGCCTTCAAAATGGTTAGAACGCGCCGTAGATGAAGTCGCTCAGTTGCCAGGAATTGGTAAAAGAACGGCACTTCGGCTGGTATTGCACCTGCTAAAAAGACCAAGTGTTCAGACCCAACAGCTCGCACAAGCGTTGACTGACTTGAGAACTAATATCAAGTATTGCCGTGAGTGTCACAATATGTCTGATCAAGACATATGCGGGCTCTGTACCAGTTCAAAAAGAGATCGAGGATTGGTTATGGTGGTTGAGGATGTACGCGATGTGATGGCTATTGAGGCTACGGGACAATACGGTGGTTTGTACCATGTATTGGGCGGTAAGATATCACCGATGGAGGGCATAGGTCCACAAGACCTAACTATAGGCGCTTTGGTAGAAAAAGCTAAATCGGGGAGTATTTCCGAGCTCATATTTGCGCTGAGTTCCACGATGGAGGGCGATACAACCAACTTCTATATATTTAGACAAATCGAGGGTTTAGGAATCAAAACATCCACCATTGCTCGAGGAATATCTGTTGGTGATGAGTTGGCTTACGCGGATGAGGTGACCTTAGGCAGAAGTATACTGCAGCGTATTCCATTTGAGTTGGCCCTCAAATCCTAACGGGAACATTCAACAACCAGTTTGTCGTTTGATGTCCGTCATTTTTTGTTACTTTATGTCTTGAAACTGAATCTATGGCTAAGTTTGAATTGCGTTTGCCCAAAATGGGGGAGAGCGTTGCAGAGGCCACCATTACGGGGTGGTTAAAACAGGTAGGTGATCTCATATCAGTCGATGAGGCTGTAGTGGAAATTGCTACCGATAAAGTTGATTCCGAAGTGCCCAGTGAGGTTAGTGGTGTTCTGTTAGAACGATTCTTTGAGGTGGATCAAGTGGCCCCAGTTGGCGCTGTATTGGCGATTATTGAGACTGATGACTCAAGCAGTGAAGTTTCTTCGGCTGAGTTGACAACCCGGGAACCCCAGGGTAAAGAAAACAAAGACTTATCACCTGTAAACAGCGAAGTTATTGACCGGGCAATGGCTCCATTGACCGCCTCCATGAGCGAGCATTCGGATTCCTCAACATCGGGTGATCGATTTTATTCTCCCCTGGTGAAAAACATTGCCAAACAAGAGAATATATCCTTGGATGAGCTATCAGGGGTGTCTGGAACTGGTGCTGGTGGAAGATTGACCAAGGCTGATTTGATGGAATACATCGCTCAGAAAAAGGAGTCCAAGGCCACTGATGCTGCAGTTCAAGATTCGAAACCATCTATCTCCACTAGCGTTCCGTCAACACCCGTAGAGCCCATGGTTTTGGGTGCTGGACAAGAGCGTATCCCCATGAGTCGCATGGGCAAATTAGTCGCTCAACACATGGTTAAATCGGTTCAGATTTCGGCTCACGTTCAGAGTTTTGTGGAAGTGGACGTTACGCGCGTTGTCAATTGGCGCAACAAAGTAAAAGCAGCCTTTGAGCAGAGAGAAGGGGAGAAGTTGACGTTTACTCCTATTTTTATGGAAGCCGTGGCACATGCGCTCAAAAAATATCCGATGATGAACATTTCCGTTGACGGAGATGATATCATTGTTAAAAAGAACATCAATTTAGGTATGGCGGCAGCTTTGCCAGACGGCAACCTAATTGTACCCGTGATCAAGAATGCGGATCGCCTCAATTTGGTGGGTATGGCCCAAGCAGTCAATGACTTGGCCCAACGTGCAAAAGCCAATCAACTCAAACCTGATGAGGTGATGGACGGTACCTATACCGTGACCAATGTGGGCTCATTTGGTTCTATTTTTGGCACGCCTATCATCAATCAACCTCAAGTGGGTATATTGGCCCTAGGGGCGATTAGAAAAGAGCCTTCGGTCATCGAAACACCCGAGGGAGATTTAATAGGAATCCGTTCCAAAATGTTTTTATCCCACAGCTACGACCACCGTGTGGTCAATGGCGCCTTAGGCGGTATGTTTGCCTTTGAGGTAAAGCAGTATTTAGAAAATTGGGATGTAAACAGAACAATGTAATATGGAATTAAACCTCAAACGCCCCATTTGCTTTTTTGACTTGGAGACTACGGGCATTCAAGTAGCTAAGGATAGAATCGTTGAAATTTCTGTTCTTAAAATACACCCTAAAGGACTCCAAGAGAAAAAAACGTGGTTGGTAAACCCCGAGGTGCCCATTCCTAGTGAGGCCACCGCAGTCCATGGAATAACGGATGAAAAGGTGCAGCATGCCCCAAAATTTAAAGAAATTGCGAAAGATATTTATCAGCTGATCAAGGATGCCGATCTGGCTGGGTTTAATTCAGATCGATTTGATATTCCCATGTTGGCGGAAGAAATGCTGCGCGCAGGGGTTGATTTTGATATGAAAAATAAGGTATCCGTCGATGTCCAAACCATCTTTCACAAAATGGAGAAGAGAACCCTGGAGGCCGCCTATCGTTTTTATTGCGATAAGTCATTGATCGATGCGCATTCTGCAGAGGCCGATACCATGGCGACCTACGAGGTGCTCAAAGCTCAGTTGGACAGGTATCCAGAGTTGAAAAATGAGGTCGCCCATCTGGCGTCATTTTCAGAGCGAAGAAAAATCCTGGACTACGCTGGATTTATCGCTGAGGATGAACACGGTACCCCTATTTTCACTTTTGGAAAACACAAGGGACAGGCTGTTTTGACCGTATTGGAAAAAGAACCTGGTTATTACGGTTGGATTCAGCAGGCTGATTTCCCACTTTACACCAAAAAAGTATTGACTCAACTCAGGCTATCCGCCCTAAAGACAACGAATTAAACGCTATGAAATTAATTTGTATCGGCCGCAATTATGTGGACCATATCGAGGAGTTAAACAACGAACGGCCTGCTGAGCCAGTGGTATTTATCAAACCAGATTCCTCTATTCTCCCAAAAGAACAAGATTTTTACCTACCCAATTTCACCAGCGACGTGCATCATGAAGTGGAGGTACTGGTTAAAATCAAGAAAGTAGGCAAGCACATCGATGTGGATTTTGCGCACACTTATTACGATGAAATTGGTTTAGGTATAGATTTCACGGCTAGAGACATTCAGCAGAAATTAAAAGACAATGGTCTGCCTTGGGAAAAAGCCAAAGGATTTGATGGTGCTGCCGTCATTGGTCAGTGGGTCGATAAAAGCACCCTAGGGAACCTCAGTCAACTTCAATTTGGCTTAGTGAAAAATGGCCAATGGGTACAACAAGCCTCCACAGCCTTAATGCTTTGGTCTATTGATGAGTTGATTGCTCATGTATCGACGTACTTCACACTAAAAAAAGGAGATATTATTTTTACGGGAACTCCAGCGGGTGTCTCTAGGGTTCAAGAAGGAGATGTGTTGGAAGGATTCATTGGAACCGAGTCATTCTTTAAGGTAAACGTTCAGTAATGAAAGCGGAACTGATGACTATTGGGGATGAGCTACTCATCGGTCAAGTTGTGGACACCAATTCTGCGTTTATCGCCCAAGAACTCCAAAAAATAGGTATCGAAGTAGTTCAGATCACCTCTATCCCCGATCGTTTGACAGCTATTCTTGACGGGCTTTCCCAGGCACAATCCAGAGCTGATTTAGTGATTACTACTGGAGGGTTAGGTCCGACCAAAGACGACATTACCAAAGAAGCATTTTGTCGTTATTTTGACACTGTTTTGGTAGAAAATTCAGCTTGGATGGCGCATGTGAAGGAGTTATTTGTCAAATACATTTCCACGCCAATAAACGCCATGAATTACACCCAAGCCATGCTTCCTGCAACAGCGGAATTGTTGGCCAATCCCTACGGAACGGCCGCAGGTATGTGGATGGAAAATCAACGCGGTGTGGTCGTGGCTATGCCGGGTGTCCCCTTTGAAATGAAAAGTATGGTGACCGACCAATTAATACCAAGGCTCACTACTCGATTTAAGCGCCCATATATCGCTCATAAAACTATAGTCACTTATGGTTTAGGTGAGTCTGCCGTGGCTGAATTGATTGAAGATTGGGAAGCCTCGTTGCCTGAAGCACTGAAATTGGCTTATTTGCCCAATCTAGGTAAAGTTCGCTTGCGTATTTCGGGGACTCATCCCGATCAGATAGTCCTCCATCAAATGATGGAAGAGGCGTTAAAAGGGTTGTATCCCTTGATTCAACATTTGTCCTATTCTGCAGAACACGATCGACCTGTTGAGGCATTAATTGCCGAAAAACTAACCCAACTAGGCGGATCTCTGGCACTGGCGGAGAGTTTTACGGGGGGTGCTTTGGCTGCGAGATTTACCCAAATGCCAGGTGCTTCAGCTTATTTCAAGGGTAGTGCAGTGGTTTATGCTTCAGAGGCTAAATCTTCCCTTCTAGAGGTGTCTACCAGCGATCTAGAGGCCTATTCGTCGGTGAGTTCACAGGTCGCTGAGTCTATGGTATTGGGTGCACAGCGGACCTTTGGTGCACAATACGCTATTTCTACAACGGGAAATGCGGGGCCTAGTGTGGGAGATTCCAAAGAGGAGGTAGGTGTGGTTTACCTCGGCATAGCGACTCCTGGGCGGGTTTGGGTGGAACGTCACGAAATGGGCAACCACAGAGAACGCATCGTGGAGAAGAGTATCAACAAGGCATTGACCTTATTGTATGCTGAATTGCTAAAATTGTAGAAAAAGAATTTTGCAGCCCCAAAAAAATAATATAAATTTGCAGCCTGTTAAAATAACTCAATAGCGAGCGTCATGTCTAAAGTGTGCGAAATTACTGGTAAGAAAGCGATGGTTGGTAACAACGTGTCCTTCTCGATCAATAAAACCAAAAGAAGGTTTGAAGTAAACCTTTCTAAAAAGCGTTTTTACATTCCTGAAGAAGATCGTTGGATCACTTTGAAAGTGTCCGCTAAAGCTTTGAAGACAATTAACAAAAAAGGTATCGCAGCTGTTTTAAAAGAAGCAGGCAAATAATTACCCATACCTAATCAAGCAGAACGATGGCAAAAAAAGGCAATAGAATTCAGGTAATTTTGGAGTGCACAGAGCACAAAGAATCCGGTATGGCCGGAACTTCACGCTACGTGACTACCAAAAACAAAAAAAACACGCCAGACCGCATGGAGATTAAAAAATTTAATCCCATCCTCAAGCGTATGACTGTTCACAAAGAAATTAAATAAGCAATACCATGGCAAAGAAGACCGTAGCATCTCTACAAACTAGCTCTAAGCGTTTGACCAAAGCCATCAAAATGGTTAAGTCACCTAAAACCGGTGCTTATACCTTTGTTGATTCTGTAATGTCACCTGAATTGGTTGGTGCCTGGTTGGACAAAAAATAATGACATTCACGTCATCTCGATAAAGCTGCTTGAAAAAGCGGCTTTTTTTGTGTCCAATCGGACCGTATATGAACAGGAGCCAAGTTCATGTTGTATCTTTGTCCTTCCATAAAACTAGTCAATGAGTTTCTTTAAAAAGATTTTTTCTTCGCCCAACAAAGAAAAATTGGATCAAGGGCTTGAGCCTTCAAAGCAATCTTTTATGGCCAAGCTTGAAAAAGCGGTCATGGGTAAGGATCATGTGGATGATGATGTACTTGATGAGCTAGAAGAAGTGTTAATTGCGAGTGATGTAGGAGTAGCGACAACACTCAAGGTGGTTGATCGAGTGCAGCAAAGAGTTAAAAAAGACAAGTATGTTGGTGTCGATCAGCTACATGGTTTACTCAAAGAAGAGATTGCTGCTCTTTTTTTAGAACAGGACACATCTAAAGAATACATCTGGAGTCAAAAACCACATGTGATTATGGTGGTCGGGGTCAATGGAGCTGGTAAAACAACGACCATTGGTAAGCTTGCGCACCAATTCAAATCAAAGGGGCTGGGAGTTATGCTCGGCGCAGCAGACACGTTCCGCGCCGCAGCGATTGATCAGCTCCAAGTCTGGGCAGATCGCGCCCAAGTTCCTATGGTACGCCAACAGATGGGTTCAGATCCCGCTTCTGTTGCCTTTGAAGCGATTACGCAAGGCGTCCAACAAGGGGTGGACGTGGTTATTATCGATACCGCGGGTCGCTTGCACAACAAAGTCAATTTGATGAATGAGCTCGCTAAAATAAAGCGCGTAATGGAACGAGTAGTTCCTGGAGCGCCTCATGAAGTACTCCTTGTATTGGATGGCTCTACCGGTCAAAATGCATTTGAGCAAGCCAAGCAATTTACCTTGGCTACCGAGGTAACGGCTTTGGCGATTACTAAATTGGATGGTACTGCCAAAGGAGGTGTGGTTTTGGGAATCTCAGATCAGTTTCAAATTCCCGTGCGCTACATCGGAGTTGGAGAAGGCATTGAAGATCTTCAAGCTTTTGATCGAGTAGCCTTTGTTCAATCCTTTTTTAACTTACAAAAAGAAGCTTAATGCGCACCAAGTCTATAAAAAAGAACGTGATCAACGTAATCACTTTGGGTTGTTCCAAGAATCTATACGATTCAGAGGTTTTGATGGGGCAGCTTAAGGCCAGTGGCAAAGAAGTCGTTCACGAACAAAAAGGCAATATTGCGGTAGTAAACACCTGTGGTTTCATCGCTAATGCCAAACAAGAAAGTGTGAACGCAATTTTAGAAGCCGTGCGTCAAAAAGAAGAGGGCGTGTTGGATAAGGTGTATGTGATGGGTTGCCTTAGCGAGCGATACAAACCTGAGTTGGAAAAGGAAATCCCCGATGTAGACGCTTATTTTGGCACGACAGATTTACCTCAACTATTGGAGGCCCTAGGCGCCGATTACAAACATGAATTGATTGGAGAGCGATTAACGACTACGCCAAAAAATTATGCCTATCTAAAAATTGCGGAAGGATGCGATCGTCCCTGTTCTTTTTGTGCGATTCCGTTGATGCGAGGCAAACACAAGTCAAAATCTATGGAGGATCTTGTTGTGGAGGCTCAAGGTCTTGCTGCAAAAGGGGTTAAGGAATTGATTTTGATCGCACAAGACTTGACGTATTACGGGTTAGATCTTTACGGAAGTAGGCGTCTAGCAGATTTACTCAGGGAGTTGGTTAAGGTGGAAGGTATTGAATGGATAAGACTTCATTACGCTTTTCCTACCGGTTTCCCAATGGATGTGCTCGAAGTGATGCGCACCGAGCCTAAAATATGTCACTATTTAGATATTCCTCTTCAACATATTTCAGACCCGATATTGAAAAGCATGCGCCGGGGAACTACGCAAGCAAAAACAACTGCTTTAATAGAAAACTTTAGAAAAGAGGTGCCTGGTATCGCCTTGCGCACAACACTGATCGTTGGTTATCCCGGAGAAACTCAGGATGATTTTGATCGATTAAAACAATGGGTCATCGACATGCGTTTTGATCGATTGGGTTGTTTTACGTACAGTCATGAACAAGACACAAAAGCTTACGAACTAGAAGATGATGTGCCCCAAGAAGTGAAAGAGGCACGAGCGGCAGAAATCATGGACATACAGGCTGAAATTTCGTGGTCCATGAATCAACAGAAAGTGGGGCAGGTATACCGTTGTTTGATCGACCGCAAAGAAGGTGGTTATTTCATTGGACGTACTGAATTTGACTCCCCGGACGTAGATAACGAGGTACATATCAATGCCAAAGATCACTATGTTCGCATTGGTGACTTTGCTTGGGTTGAAATTACGGAAGCAAGTGACTTTGATTTGATGGGTGTTCCTTTGCAACAAAATTCTTCAGTGAAATGACAAAAAGCTGGTTTACAGGCTTGTTTTTAGTGCTGTTGGTTACTTCATGTCACTGGTTTTCTTCACCTCAAAAACCTGAGTTAGTCGCTCGCTATGGCGCTGATGAGCTTTATATGTCGGACATCCCTGCATCTTTGTATACAGGAAAAAGCCCTGAGGACAGTATCGTGGCGGTACACTACTATATTGACAAATGGGCGCTGGAATTAATGTATGTAGAAAAAGCAGGGGTCAACTTGTCGGAAGAAAAGTTAACGGAGTTATCTGAGCTGGTCGCCAACTATCGAGCTGATTTATTGGCCTTGGCATACAAGGAAGTAATGGCTCAATCGGCCTTGGATTCTGTGGTGAGTCCTGAAGAGATGGCGGAGTTTTACCAGAGTGAACAGGTGAATTTTTTACTTAAGGAAAAAATTGTTCAATTGAGGTATGTACAAGCACCACTGGGATACCCAGCCTTAAATCAGGTTAGAAAAAGCTTGAAACGCTTTAACAAAGTGGATCAAAAGTATTTAGATTCTACCAGTATTTATTTGGATCAAGTTTTTATCAATGATTCACAATGGATTCCAGCCCGTGAATTGTTTGTAGCCATTAAACCAATTATGCCTGAAAACGAGCATTTATACTTAAAAAATGCACAATTTTTTGAAATTCAGGATTCATTAGGGGTATATTTGGGACAAGTCAAAACGGTGCTTACTCCTCCCGAGGTAGCTCCCTTATCCTACGTTTCTGAGGATATAAAAACTATATTGATCAACAGAAGAAAACAGAATTATTTCAGAAATCTTGAAAAAGCATTACTCGATGAAGCCATCCGTAAAAAAGAATTGGAAATTTACCGCCCTTAGCCTGCTTGCGTTATGGTCGCTGACGGTGTCCGCTTTATTTGGGCAACAACGCATCAAGGTGGATGGAGTAGCTGCAGTGGTGGGAGATTACGTGATCCTAGAATCGGATATTGAAAAAACGTTAATCGATCTGCGCAATCAAGGTGTTTCCCAGACGGATATTAACCGTTGCCAATTATTGGGGAAATTGATGGAGGATAGACTTTACGCGCATCAAGCGATACAGGACAGTATTTTGGTTGCCGATGATGAGGTCCGTGCGGTAGGTGATCGACAAATTCAGCAGTTGATCGCTCAAGCGGGTTCAATGGACCGTATTTTGAGTATTTACAAGAAAGATAGCGAAGACAGCTTTCGAGAAGAATTATTTAAAATCAACAAATTGCGTTTGCTTTCTGAGCGTATGCAGGACAAGATTGTCTCTGAAATTGAGGTTACCCCTGAAGAAGCACGTCAGTTTTTTAATCGTTTACCCAAAGAGGAAAGACCTGTTTTTGGTACAGAATTGGAGATAGGTCAGATTGTAAAGATCCCTAAAGCCCCCGAATCCGAAAAAATGAGGATCGTGGAAAGACTTCGTGAAATCAAAGCAGATGTAGAAGATAACGGAGCTAGTTTTAGTGTTAAGGCTATTTTGTATTCACAAGACCCGGGTTCGAAATCCAAGGGTGGTTTCTACACCATGACCAGAGAAACTCCCTTTATCAAGGAGTTTAAAGACGTTGCATTTAGCTTACAAGCTGGAGAAATTTCTGAACCGTTTGAGACGGATTTCGGTTTTCACATCATTTACCTAGAGAAAATTAGGGGGCAAGAATTGGACTTAAGGCATATATTGTTAATTCCTGAAGTTCCCCAAAAGGCCATTGATGCAGCTGTAGCCTCCCTAAAAGAGATCCGTCAGCAAATCATGGAGGGAAAAATGACTTTTGCTCAAGCTGCATTGGAGCATTCTGAAGAGACGGAGACAAAGTTTGATGGAGGTTTGTTGCGCAATCCAACCAATTACGACACCAGATTTGAACTCACTAAAATGGATCCAAGCCTTTATGCGCAAGTAAGTAAGCTTAAGGACAACGAAATTTCCATGCCCATTGCAGAACCAGACCCAAGGGGAGGTGCTACTAAGTTTAAGATTTTACAAGTCAGCAATAGATATGAGGAGCATCAAGCTGATTTTGCCCGAGACTACATGAAAATTCAGGTATTGGCCAAAACAGAAAAACAGTTAGCAGAAATTGATCGTTGGCTCAAAAAACATATTGCAGATACGTACATAAGCATCAGTAGTTCATATTCGGATTGTTCATTTAACAACAACTGGAGAAAAGAGTAATTCCTTAACTGCTGTTCTGAGTATTTTTAACCGATAGAGATTTCGTTTTTTAGTAATTTTACCGACTTTAAAGTTTAAAGCATGGCTTTTGATATTGAAATGATTCAGGGCGTGTATGCCCAAATGGCAGAACGCATCGAGCGCGCACGTACTATTGTAGGAAGACCCCTAACGCTTTCTGAGAAAATTTTGTACAATCACCTATGGGATGGACTTCCTACAACTGCCTATGGCAGGGGTAAGGATTACGTGGATTTTGCTCCAGACCGCATTGCTTGTCAAGATGCTACGGCACAGATGGCTTTGCTTCAGTTTATGCAAGCGGGTAAATCCAAGGTGGCTGTTCCGACAACTGTTCATTGCGATCACTTGATTCAAGCCAAGAGCGGGGCAGTAGCAGATCTTAAGTCAGCTAACAACTCCAGCGCCGAGGTATTTAATTTCTTAGAGTCTGTATCCAATAAATACGGGATCGGTTTTTGGAAACCAGGAGCGGGAATTATCCACCAAGTAGTTCTAGAAAACTATGCATTTCCAGGAGGGATGATGATTGGAACTGACTCACATACAGTAAATGCCGGCGGATTAGGTATGTTGGCTATTGGGGTTGGAGGTGCTGATGCCGTTGATGTTATGGCAGGTATGGCTTGGGAATTAAAATTCCCCAAACTCATCGGTGTTAAACTTACCGGTAAATTATCCGGTTGGACTTCAGCCAAGGATGTTATTTTAAAAGTGGCCGGTATCCTTACGGTTAAAGGTGGAACTGGTGCCATTATTGAATATTTTGGAGAAGGTGCCCAAAACTTGTCTTGTACAGGTAAGGGAACCATATGCAACATGGGCGCTGAAGTGGGAGCAACCACCTCCACTTTTGGTTATGATGATTCTATGGAGCGTTATTTACGCGCTACAGATCGCAGTGATGTGGCCGATGCAGCCAATGCAGTGCGTGAACACCTGACGGCAGATCCTGAAGTTTACGCTCAACCTGAAAAGTATTTTGACCAGGTCATCGAGATCGACCTCAGTACTTTAATGCCTCATTTGAATGGTCCATTCACTCCGGATTTGGCCACTCCCATTAGTGAAGTAGGTGCCTTGGCACAGAAAAATGACTGGCCAGTAAAAGTTGAGTGGGGATTGATAGGTTCCTGTACCAACTCATCGTACGAAGATTTGACTAGAGCAGCATCGATCGCTCAACAAGCGGTGGATAAAAAAATAAAGGCTAAAGCTGACTTTGGAATTAATCCAGGTTCAGAGCAAATCAGATACACTGCAGAGCGCGATGGTTTGCTTGCTACTTTTGAAACCTTGGGAGCGACCATTTTTACCAATGCTTGTGGACCATGTATTGGACAATGGGATAGATCAGATAGTGAAGGTGACCGAAAAAATACCATTGTTCACTCGTTTAATAGAAATTTTTCTAAAAGAGCCGATGGAAACCCAAATACCCATGCTTTTGTTGGTTCTCCAGAGTTGGTAGCTGCATTGGCTATTGCGGGTCGTTTGGATTTCAATCCCGTAACCGATACATTGATCAACGAAGATGGGGAAGAGGTTCGATTTGAAGAGCCGATGGGTATTGAACTGCCACCAGCAGGATTTGCTGTGGAGGACGCTGGATTCGTGGCGCCCGAAGCAGATGGTTCTCATGTTCAAGTAGCGGTTAGTCCTGATTCTGAACGCCTTCAATTACTTGAATCTTTTGAGCCGATGACCGTTGAAAGTCTTCAAAACATGACGCTGCTCATCAAAGCAAAAGGCAAATGTACCACGGACCACATATCTATGGCTGGACCATGGTTGCGTTACAGAGGCCATTTGGACAATATTGCCAACAATACGCTGATTGGAGCAGTAAATGCATTCAACGACAAGACCAACTTGGTAAAAAATCAGTTAACCGGTGCCTATGGGGGAGTTCCTGACACCCAACGCGCTTACAAAGCGGCAGGTATTCGCTCTATGGTAGTGGGAGACCACAATTACGGAGAGGGTTCTTCACGTGAGCATGCTGCTATGCAACCTCGACATCTAGGAGTTGGCGCTGTTTTGGTTAAATCATTTGCCAGAATTCATGAGACCAACTTGAAAAAACAAGGTATGTTGGCGCTTACTTTTGTGCAGGAATCTGATTATGAATTAATTCGCGAGGATGATCGCATCAGCTTAGTAGATATAGATGCAATGGCTCCAGGTAAACCCCTTACTGTAGAATTAGCTCATGCTGATGGAAGCAAAGAGGTGATTAAAGCCGCGCACAGTTACAACGACGCACAGATTGCTTGGTTTAAGGCAGGATCTGCATTGAATTTGATCAAGCTGCAGAACGCTTAATCGGGATATGTATTCTATTTAAAAAGGCCCCTAAGGGGCCTTTTTTGTTTAACAAAATTTTCGATTTGGATTGAAAGGGGTAAGATCAATGGAGGTAGGCACTTGGTCGATACATTGTTGTATTAATTTTCCAGTACCCGGCCCTAAGCTCCATCCCATCATCGCATGTCCAGTAGCTACCATCAAGTTCGGGTATTTTTCAGTAGGTCCTATAAGCGGGAGTCCGTCAGGGCTCACAGGCCTTAATCCACATCGAGCTTGTTTCATTTCTGAGGTGTTGAGTTCGAAATCGTCGTAGTAAGCGCTTACGGCTGAAGCAATGGCTTTAACGCGTTCAGGCCGAATACGGTGATTATTCCCAGACAATTCCATGGTTCCTGCAAAGCGAGCCCAACCCTCCATGGGCGTGATCGCACATTTAGGTTCCATCAGTATAGCTGGGTATTTGATGGGATGAGGTCGGTGAACATCCATGCTGTATCCTTTCCCCGCTTCTAAGCTCAGGTGTATTCCAGCTCTTTTTAATAGGTCTTTACTCCACACACCTGCAGCAACGACAAAATAGTCCGCCTTGTACGTATTGGTGGTCGTGTGTATGGCGGTAATTTTGTCTTGGCTCATCTCCCAGCGATCTAAGTTTTCGTCTACCCAAGACACCCCTTTGTTTTTTAGGTGTTGAGTGAGTAATCGCATAATTTCCGGTGGTGTAGTATGTGCGTCACAGGTGTAATGAATGGCTCCCTTCACCTCTTTATTTACTCCAGGTTGGATCTTTTCTAGTTGATGGCGATCTAAAAAGGAAACTCCGAGTCCATCTGACTGTGCTCTAAGCGCCACAGCTGTCTCTGACTTTTCAGCAGCTTTTGTTTTGTACAACATCAACAAGCCTCTTTGATCCAACTGAAAGGTGCCGATAGTTAACTCTTGGTGGATTTTTTCGTAACACTGTTTGCTCAGTAAATTAATGGCTTCAATAGGACCTATGGCGTTAGCTACTTTTTCTGGGGTGGAAGATCGATAAAATTCCCATAACCAACGGATAAAGTCACTATCCAACCTTGGTTTCATGTAAAAGGGACTGTCCGATCGAAACATCCATTTAATTCCATTAGCTAGTGTCTTAGGATTGGCTATGGTGATGATGTGACTGGGGGTTAGGTACCCAGCATTGACCCAAGACGCGCCTTGATATTCTTTGTGTGGGTCGATTATAGTTACCTGATGTCCGGCTTCACTGAGGTAATATGCGGCAGATAATCCTTGAATTCCTGAACCGAGTACCACGCATTTTTTCATTGATCTAAGGGTCTTTATCCAGTTAAATTACAAAATTAAATGGTTACTCCGCATTGAGGATAAAAAAAGCCCTTCCTCTGGGAAGGGCTTTGTGCCCACGACTGGATTCGAACCAGCACGTCCTTACGAACACCACCCCCTCAAGATGGCAAGTCTACCAATTTCTCCACGTGGGCAGAAAAAACCAAAAGTATTAGATACAAAAAAAGTTAAGCGGTAAACTTAACTTTAGTTGTGACCGGGCTGGGATTCGAACCCAGGACCCTCTCATTAAAAGTGAGATGCTCTACCGGCTGAGCTACCTGGTCAGTCGCATTAACTTAGTTGTTAATAGCGGGTGCAAATATACTATCTAATATTGATTATACAAGGCTTTTTTGGATAAATCCCCTTTTTTTTTGCTCAAAGATTTTCTCAACCGGTTTTGCTGTATTTTTGAGCCATGAAGATGGTTCTTGTCGGTTACATGGGGAGTGGTAAATCCACTATAGGTCGTCAAATGGCTCAAAATTTAGGAGTCTCGTTTATTGATTTAGATCAGCTGATTGAACGCGAATCAGGTTTGTCGGTGACTGATTTGTTTGCGCAAAAGGGCGTTATTTATTTCAGAAAGCTGGAACAATCACTGCTAAAGCAGGTCCTTCTACAAAACTCTTCATACGTGCTGTCCACTGGAGGAGGCACCCCTTCGTATGGGGATAATATGTCGTTGATTTTATCGGCAGCAGATCATGTAGTCTATTTGCAAATGTCGGTTTCCGCACTCGTAGATCGACTGATCGTTGAAAAGGCCACTAGGCCTTTAATCGCTCATTTGCCTGATCAAGATCTCCCTGAATTTATTGGGAAACATTTGTTTGAACGGCTGCCTTATTATGCAAAAGCATCGACACATGTGCTCGTGGATCATTTAAGCCCACAGGAATGTGTGGAGCGTATTATGACCCAAACTTCATTGACTTAGGTATACAGCATCCCGATCTTGGTCTAGGACCACATCAATGTGTTCATTAAGGGATGTGGAAAGGGATATTCCTTTAAAGTCGGCTTTTACCGGGAATTTTTTATGGTTTCGGTTCACCAGGACAGCTGTTTTTAATTTTTTTAGGGGTATTTGTAGAAAATGATGTACACCGTATATCAGTGTTGTACCCGAATTGAGTACGTCATCGACAAGCACCAAAGAACAATTAGTTAGTTCCTCCAGGGGAATGCTTGTTTTGATGGGCCTTGAAAGCGGATTCTTTTTGTCCATGTCTACTGTACAGGTCAGAATCTCAGCCTGGGTGATGCGTTGCAATACGCGGATAATTTTCTCGGCAAATAATGAACCTCCCCCATGAATACCTGCGACAACTATTTTAGTTTCATGAACATTAGACTCATAGATCTGGTAGGCTATTCTATTTATTTTATGTTGTATGGCTTCATGCCCTAATATAAGGTCTTTCATAGCGCATCATTTTCGGTTAAAGGTAACAAAGGGGTCGCTGATTTTGGTGTTTCTTCTATAAACTCGTCGATAAGCGCATCAGTGACTGAATCGGGTACGTATTCATCAAGTGCCCGGCGATCTTTTTTGGTAGGTCTACCAGTTCCTTGTTCACGGTAGTGGTTTTGGGCGAGTTGTTTTAATCGAGCCAATTCCAGATTTTCTGCAGGCGTTCGATCAGTCCGGTAAAGATTGAGCAATTTGGCGCCAACACGCGACTCGGGTATACCTATTACTTCGATGACATAATCCACTTGATCTTTTCGCAGAGCGATTGTATCTCCCGGAAAAACCTCTCTAGAAGGTTTGGCAATTTGATCCCCGATACGCGCCTTCCCCTTTTTCAAGGCCTCAGTGGCCAATGATCTAGTTTTGAAGTACCGCATGGCCCACAAATATTTGTCTAGCCGCATAATTCTTTGTTAATGACTCAAGCAAAAATAAGGGAAAATTGTATCTTGCCGCCCATAATTTAAGCCTAATGAATTTTAAAAATGCCCTCATTTTCAGCTTGTTTACGTTCTTTTTGATCGGATGCAAAAAAGACGACAACGGAGTTGAGATTACCCCTCCTTTGCCCATTAGTGAGGTTTATCAAACCAACAGTGCAGACATTGAGGCATTTATGGCGACTCATACCTACAATTACAGCGACTTTGATAACCCAGCGGCAGATTTTGACTTTAAGGTGAAAATTGACACCTTGGCTGGAGATCTGGCAGGTAAAACTCCGCTTATCCAACGAGCACAGGCCATCAAAGTCACTCTGAAATCTGAAGATTTGGGGTTAGAAGATGGGGAAACTGTCGAACATACGATTTATTATATTCCCTTGAGGGAAGGAGCAGGTCCACAACCTACTACGGCTGATTCTACCCTAGTTAAGTACCGAGGAATGCGGTTTAATGGAACGACCTTTGATGCGTCTGCTCAGTACTTATGGCAGTATTTGCCATTCACTATTCAAGGATACGGCATTGGAGTCTCTAAGTTGAAAAAAGGCACCCAAGTACGCATCAATGATGACGGTACTTCTACCTACACAGATAGTGGTATGGGGATGTTTATCATTCCGTCAGCACTTGGTTACTACAACAATGTTTCAGGTAGTATTCCTGCCTACGAGAACCTTATTTTTGTGCTTGAGCTTGGAAATTTTGTTCCGGACACTGATTACGACAATGATGGAATTCCCTCTTGGATGGAAGATCTCAATGGCAACGGAATTTATGACGATGACAATACAGACTACACCATTGAACGCAGGTCTTTCCAAGTGGCTACACCAAATCATCTAGACAGTGATGATGATGGGGATGGGATACCGACAAAAGACGAAATTACGATCAATGCCGATGGGACGATTTCTTTTCCCGATACCGATAAAGATGGTATTCCTGACTATCTAGATAAAGATTAGTCTTTGTGGAATTGATAAGTCAAACCGATTAACCATTGATGGCTTCTCTGATCAATTCTGCTGCTCCATTGAGGAAGATTTCGGTGCACAATGTTTGATTCTTGGGCGTTCAGGCCTCGGTCCATTCTTACTTCTACAGCCCATCTATTGGTGTGTATGCCCACACCCCACTGGAATCCCAAAGTCCATGACTGACTTGCCTCTTCAATACTCAGATCGTTGAGACCGCTAATTTGATCTTTAAGTACATAACGCATCTGTGGGCCTGCGCTGAAATGAACGGGACCAAAAACGGATACACCAACTAAAACAGGCAGTTCAATTTGTTGGCGTTTGGCTGTAAATTCATCAGAGAGATCTACCGACAATCCCTGAGCTTGGTAACTACGGGTAGTCTGAGCAAAAACAAGTTCAGGTTTTAGGTAAAACCCGCCCAAATAAATCATTCTTGAGGCGCCAACATGCCATCCAGAGCGCTGTTCTGCACCGGAAGAAATATCCTTTTCGACTGAGGAGATAGAGGTCTTCAAATCCCCGTCTTGTGGGTATTGAATACCCGCGCGAATCCCCCAGCCGCTTTGTGTTTGAGCCCCTACTGAGGCCATAAATACACAGGCAGGAATCCAGAGTAGTTTTTTCATTTAGGCGTTCTTTCTTGAGATGGCCTTTAAAGCAGCTTTTTCAATGGCAGCTGCATTAAGCCCGTACTTATCCATCAATTGACTAGGAGTACCGCTTTCGCCAAATGTATCTTGAGTGCCGATAAATTCTTGTGGGCAAGGGTGGTGCAGTGCTAACGTTCGCGCAATACTTTCACCTAAACCGCCTAATACATTATGCTCTTCACAGGACACTAAGCAGCCAGTTTTGGCCACTGAAGCCAATATAGCCTCCTCATCCAGTGGTTTTATGGTGTGGATGTTGATCACTTCACATGAAATTCCTTGGGCTTCAAGAACCTCTGCGGCTTGAAGCGCTTCCCACACTAAATGACCAGTAGCGGCAATAGTCACGTCACTGCCCGGGGAAAGCATTAAGGCTTTTCCAACCACAAAAGGTTGATCTTCTGGAATGAAATTAGGTACAACAGGACGTCCAAATCTAAGGTAAACAGGACCTTGATGATCTGCAATAGCTATGGTAGCAGCTTTGGTTTGGTTGTAGTCACAGGTATTGATCACGGTCATTCCAGGCAACATTTTCATCAACCCTATATCTTCCAGGATTTGATGCGTTGCACCGTCCTCACCCAGGGTTAATCCAGCATGTGAGGCACAGATTTTTACATTTTTGCCAGAGTAGGCAATCGATTGTCTAATTTGATCATATACCCTTCCTGTTGAAAAGTTGGCAAATGTTCCTGTGAAAGGAATTTTGCCTCCGATGGTCAAACCGGCAGCGATTCCCATCATATTGGCTTCAGCGATACCAACCTGCACAAAACGTTCTGGGTGTGCTTCGATAAAGGCTTCCATTTTTTACCTTCTTGCTTAACACCAAATACCTGCAATAAGGTTTCATTGTTAGCATTGGGCTTATTGGCGTTT
>JALQVG010000050.1 GCA_023260435.1 Flavobacteriaceae bacterium
TACTACAGGCCAATGCCCGTTGACTTTCATCACTTGTTCGATGACATCGCGCACACAACCTTGACCTCCCAAAAAAGGAGATACGTAATCCGCACTCATTTTAACCTCAGGAATAGCGTTCTGCGGGCATGTAGACAGCCCTACTAAATCCATCACGTGCAGATCAGGCAAATCATCCCCCATATACAATACCTGATGATTTTCCACTCCAATTCTTTGAATATAAGCTTGGTATGGTTCCATTTTATGGGTGGCCCCCATGTAAATATCGGTGACTCCGAGCGCTTCAAATCTCTGGACAACACCGGGGTTTGTACCTCCAGAAATCAAGCAGACATGATATCCAGCTTCCAAAGCTAATTTTACCGCTAAACCATCTCGAACACTCACCGAGCGGAGTAAGTGACCTTCTTGGGTAACCAAAACAGTTCCATCGGTAAACACCCCATCTATGTCAAATACAAAGGTGTTGATTTGGTGCAAAAACTCTTTATAACTCTTTTTCATGTCTACGTACAATTGATTCGGTCAAATTTTTATATAGTTGGGCTAGTGGGTGAGTGCCTAACAGAGCTAGATGCGCATCAATAGTGCCTTGATCATTTCTTCTGGCAGGTCCTGTTTGATGTGTTCCCTCTGGATCTGTGAGGGCGATTTCTGCTGTTTTTTTGGCTAGTGGTCCTAACAAATCAAAATCACCTGACTGATTTTCCAACCAATCGCGTCCCATACTCCATAAATGATGGGTAAAATTATTGATCATCACTGCCGTCAAATGCAGTTGTCTCCTTTTTTGGTCGTTGAGTTGGTGAGCACGGGACCCAAGGGATTGGGCAAATGATGCCAACAAGGATAAATCATCCGGGTTTTTTGCCTCAATAATCCAAGGAATTTCCTGGGCAGCTGGAGGTGATTGAAGTGAAAACGTCTGAAGCGGATAAAGCACGCCAATACGTTGGTTGGGGAGTAATTTATCCAAAGGAGTAGTTCCTGAGGTGTGAACAATTAAACCATTGAGGTGAGTTAAATGTCCAGCCACTGAGTTTATGGATCCATCACTCACGGCAATAATATGTATCATGGCCTCAGGTAATTGGTGTGGCTGAGTTGTACCCTTACCTCGGGTCCAATCGCCAAGCTGAGCCGTGGTTCGTCCGAGTACCCCTTGAACGGAGACTGACTTATTTTGTTCGATCAAACTAAATAAAGTTTGAGCTACACGCCCAGTACCGATAATGTTGGTGGTGATCATAAACCAAAAATAAGCATTTGCCCAGCGTTAACATCGCAATTTTATCCTCATTTTGTCCGTTTTTTCTGATCATAAGGGTGTATTTTTGTGTCCATTATCCCTGTGTACTATGAAGTCTATTGCAAAATTGCTTTTTTCGACCCGCTTGATGGCTGTATTGTTTGTGGTATTTGCCGTTGCCATGGGTGTAGGAACTTTTATTGAGAGTTGGTACAGTACAGATACTGCGCGTATTTGGGTGTATAATGCTACTTGGTTTGAAGCGATTATGGTGTTTTTTGTCCTTAATTTTTCTGGAAATATCGCGAGATATCGTTTGCTTAGGAAAGAAAAATGGGCCGTGCTTACCTTACACGTCTCTTGGATATTGATTATTATCGGTGCGTTTATCACTCGATACATCAGCTATGAAGGTATGATGCCTATTCGAGAAGGGGCTACCGAAAATTCCGTTTATTCATCGAATGCCTTTTTAACCCTCTATGTAGATGGTCCTGTAGGGGATCAAAAGCTGCGCAGAACCCTGGAGGATGATTTGATCGTTACCGAACAAGGTATAAAGTCTAGTCTTCCCTGGACCATGGACTTTGAAAACACGCCTATACGCGTGGATTTTGTGCGTTTCGAACAAGGAATGCAGTTGGGATTGGTACCTGATTCATCCGGAACTAGGTATCTGCAGATTGTTGAATCTTCTGAGGGAAGTAGACATGATCATTACTTGGCTCAAGGAGAAATTTCATCCATACACAATTTGCTATTTGCCTACGATAAGCCCACGGAGGGGGCGATTAATTTGACTTCTAGTCCTGAAGGATTAACCATTCAAAGCCCTTTTGAAGGTTCGTTTATGCGCATGGCGGATCAATTTTCAGATGCGGTATCTGTAGGTGAAACAGCCCAGTTGCAATTGCGTTCTTTATATCAATTGGGAGGTGTTCAATTTGTCATACCTGAACCACCTGTTCAAGGTGTGATGGGAATTGTTAAGGCGGACGATAATCTGCCAAAAGATCAGCTACAAGACGCATTTACCGTCCGTGTATGGGTAGGGGAAGCCTCTGAGGAAATTACTGTATTGGGTTCAAAAGGGGCTTCGAGCTTCTCACAACCAGTATCCATAGGTAATCACGATATCACCGTAGGCTATGGTTCTAAAGTGTACACGTTGCCTTTTTCCATCACGTTAAATGATTTTATCGCCCAAAAGTATCCGGGTACAGAGAAAGGGTACTCCTCGTTTATGAGTAAAATTACCGTAGTTGATGATCGACCCTTTGATTATGATATCTATATGAATCACG
The DNA here is from genome assembly GCA_023260435.1 of Flavobacteriaceae bacterium. Lineage (GTDB taxonomy): Bacteria > Bacteroidota > Bacteroidia > Flavobacteriales > Flavobacteriaceae > MAG-120531. Next base: position 2,557 of record JALQVG010000050.1, read on the forward strand.
TGTTGGACCACCAAGGGTATCGTTTCTTTCAATCGAGTTTTCATCCGGATGAGCAAGGAACTGTATTATCGGTGAATTATGACCAGTGGGGAACTTGGATCACCTATTTGGGGTATATTTTGCTCTACCTAGGATTGATGGGGATATTTTTCTTTGGAGACACCCGTTTCAAACAGTTGAGCAAATCTTTGGATAAGTTTTCCAGTAAGAAGTCTTTGTTGACTTTAGCCGCTTTGTTGACCCTAGGAACTTCCTGGAGCCAAACCGATCACGATGTAGCACACGGGGCGGTGACACCTACCGATTTAAGTAGTTTGATCACCAAAACGGTAGTTGCCCCAGAACACGCTAGAAAATTCAGCGCTTTAGTCATACAAGACGACAACGGGCGCATGAAGCCTTTACACACCTTCACTTCTGAATTGCTCAGGAAATTGAGTTTTAAAGATCAGTATGAAGGCTTGAATGCCGATCAGGTATTTTTATCGATGCAACTCAATCCTGCTGCCTGGTATCAAATGCCTTTTTTAACTATTGACAAACAAGCCAATAACGACAGTATTCGCCGCATAATGGGGGCGCCTTCGGGTCAAAAACTATTTAAGGCGACTGATTTCTTTGACGATCAAGGCAGGTATTTATTGGCGCCCTATTTGCAGGATGCCTATGGCACGAATTCACCTAACCAGTTTCAAAAAGATTTTAAAAACATCGATTTAAAACTCGGTTTACTAAATCGAGCACTGAGCGGAGAAATTTTAAAAATATTTCCAGTCCCTGATGATGAAAACAACAAGTGGATCTCGGCTCTAGAATATCGTTCTGGAGGATATGAGATAGCGGATTCGCTTTACAGCAATTTTGTGACCAATGGATTGAGGTATTACTTGATGAGCCTTCAAAAATCTGTAGAAACAGGAGATTATTCCGAAAGTGATAAAATTCTTGAGGCAATCGCTCAAAATCAAGAATTATTAGGAAGTAATGTGCTGCCTTCAAAACAAAAAATTGAGGCGGAAATTCTGTATAACGAGTTGGATCTATTTAATAGACTGTATCACTATCAACTCATGTTTGGTGCGTTTTTGTTTTTGGTATTGATTTTTCAAATTTTCAGAGACACTAAATGGGTAAGGACAACGGCCTCTATTTTTGTATGGGCTATTGCATTGACCTTTGTAGCCCACACTTTTGGCTTAGTATTCCGATGGTACTTATCAGGACACGCCCCTTGGAGTGATGCTTACGAGAGTATTCTATACGTTGGATGGGCAACCTTAGGTTTTGGTTTAGTTTTTGGAAGGAAAAATAGACTTACGTTGGCATCAGCTACCTTTGTTACTTCGATGTTGCTCTGGATTGCTCATCAAAGCTGGGTAGATCCTTCAATAGCTAACTTAGTTCCTGTTCTAGATAGTTATTGGTTGATGATTCACGTAGCCATCATCGTCGGTAGCTATGGTCCACTAACTGTGGGTATGATTTTAGGCATCGTCTCTTTGCTTTTGATAGTGATTACTACCCAAGGGACTAAAACAAAAATGGAATCGCATATCAAAGAATTAACCGTCATCAATGAATTATCGATCACTGTTGGTTTAGTGATGTTAACCATAGGTAATTTCTTGGGTGGTATGTGGGCCAATGAGAGCTGGGGTAGGTATTGGGGCTGGGATCCTAAAGAAACTTGGGCGTTGATTTCCATTATGGTCTATGCTTTTGTGATACATGGCAGATTGATTCCAGGATTAAGGGGTGCATGGACGTTTAATTTGATGACCGTACTGGCCTATGCCAGTATTATGATGACTTATTTTGGAGTGAATTTTTATTTGGTGGGCTTGCATAGTTACGCCAGTGGAGAACAAGTAATCACACCAACGTTTATTTGGTATACACTATTTGGGGTATTTGTACTCGCTTTGATCAGTAGATGGAGGTACCAAGTGGTGTTTAAAAAGAAATAGTCCCTACATTTATGTAAATGAATTATTTATGGAGCCGAGAATTCAAGGATTAAATACCCATTTAGTACATACCGGTGAGTTGGAAGACCCACTTTATCACGGGGCTGTATCACCCTTGTACCTGTCTACTTCCTATGCTTTTGATGAAGTGGACATGAAGCGATATCCGAGAAACTTTAATACCCCAAACCAAGAAGCGCTAGGTCATAAAATTGCCGCCTTAGAAAAAAAAGAGGCTGCTTTGATCTTTGGCAGTGGGATGGCTGCGGTAAGCACAGCGATTATGGGTTTGGTCAGCAGTGGTGATCATATTGTATTTCAGGATGATTTATATGGGGGTACTAGGAATCTTGCCCTAGCCGATTTACGCAGATTTGGCATTGAATTTTCTATGGCAAAAGGTCTTGAACTCAAGGATTTTGAGTCGGAAATACGTCCAAATACCAAGTTAATTTATGTAGAAACTCCTTCGAATCCCCTGTTGAAAATAATTGATTTGGACATGATTGGCCGATTAGCCAAAAAGCATGGAATCATTTCAATGATTGACAACACATTTGCCAGTCCAGTAAATCAAGTTCCTGACGAGTTTGGCATTGATGTAGTCATTCATTCAGCGACTAAATACATGGGAGGGCACTCCGACATCAGTGCAGGGGCTATAGCTACTTCCAATGAGCTTATCGCACCTATTTGGTCTATGGCCAAAAGCTTGGGAGGAAACCTCAGTGAAATGACTGTTTGGTTGTTGGAAAGAAGCATCAAAACCATGGGTTTAAGGGTGCATCGTCAGAATGAAAATGCATTGGCCATGGCTCATTTTTTATCAGCGCACCACGCCATTGATCGCGTATACTACCCAGGGTTGGTCGAACATCCTGGTCATGAGATCGCTAAAAAACAGATGAAGGGTTTTGGAGGTATGATGTCTTTTGAACTCAGATCAGGTTTGGATGCTCGCTTTTTTCAACAACAACTCAAACTGATCAAGCCCTCTATGAGTTTGGCAGGTGTGGAGTCTACCGTGTTATCTCCAACAATGACTTCTCACCATTCACTTACTTTGGAAGAGCGAAAAAATCAAGGGATTAGTGAAGGATTGATCCGTTTTTCAGTAGGTATTGAGGAAGTTTCTGACCTGCAAAGAGATATAGAACAGGCTTTAGCCAAAACAGAAAATCATGGTTGATATCATGGCATTTGGCGCACATCCCGATGATGTAGAGTTGGGTTGCGGTGGAACGATTGCAAAGGAAATAAATAATGGCTCATCGGTAGTTATTGTTGATTTAACCCAAGGTGAATTAGGTTCAAGGGGCTCAGCAGAACTCAGAAAAAAAGAAGCTGAATCAGCGGCTCAAGTACTGGGTGTCATTCATCGGTTTAATTTGGCATTACCCGATGGTTTTTTTCAAAACGAACCAGCCAATCAACTTAAGGTGATTCAATATCTCAGAAAATATAGGCCTCGTTGGGTGTTGTGCAATGCTAAAGATGATCGACACATAGATCATCCCAAGGGAAGTAGTTTAGTGAGTGATGCCTGTTTTTTAAGCGGATTGGTGAAAATAGAAACCGTGGACCCTGAGAGTGGGGAAGCACAAGCTCCTTGGAGACCTCAAGCAGTGTATCATTACATTCAATGGAAGAACAGCGTACCTGATTTTGTCGTAGATATTTCAGGTTTTTTAGATAAAAAAATGGAAGCGATATCCTGTTATCCCTCCCAGTTTTATGACCCTAATAACCCTGGGCCGGATACTCCAATCAGCAGCAAGAATTTTTTTGACTCTGTTCGTTACCGAGCACAAGACTTGGGTAGGTTGGTTGGCAGTGATGCCGCTGAGGGCTTTACTGTAGAGCGTCTTTTGGCAGTCAACTATTTAAGTGATCTCCAATAAAAATTTCAGTTAATTTTTGGTAGTATACTTTAATTTGAAGTATATTTGGACCCGCTAACAGCATGGTGGTTGTAGCTCAGTTGGTTAGAGCGCTTGATTGTGGTTCCAGAGGTCGCCGGTTCGAGCCCGGTCTTCCACCCAAAAAAAACCCTGTCTGAAAAGACAGGGTTTTTTTGTGCAGTGAAAGGAATGTTATTGAGCTTTGTCTGCTACAATAGCTTTATCGCGATTAGCTACTTCCCAAGCTGTATGGAATACCAATCTAGTTCTATTGGTCAATAAATCATAATTGATTTTATCCGGTGTATCACTTGGTTTGTGGTAATCTTCGTGCGTACCATTGAAGTAGAAAATGATGGGAATATTATTCTTGGCAAAATTGTAGTGGTCGCTTCTGTAATAAAAACGATTGGGATCATTTTCATCGTTATAGGTGTAATCCAACTCAATACCCATAAACTTTTTATTAACGGCCTCCGATAGTTCATGAAGTTCGGTACTTAGTTTATCTGAACCGATTAAGTACACATAGTTTCTATCACCTTTTCGCTCGGGATCAATGCGACCGATCATGTCTATATTGAGATTAGCAATCGTTTTGTTTAATGGGAATACAGGGGCTACATCGGTGTAGTACTGTGATCCTAACAACCCTTTTTCTTCACCAGTTACATGAAGAAAAACTACGGATCTTCTAGGTCCTTGTCCAGCATCTGAAGCTAGTTTAAACGCTTCAGCAATTTCCAATAAAGCAACAGAACCAGACCCATCGTCATCCGCACCATTGTTTACCGATCCATCAGCAAGTACACCTACGTGGTCAAGATGAGAAGAAATAACCACGTATTGTTCAGGGAATTCTGAACCAGGAATAAAAGCTACCACGTTTTCTGAATCTATAGGTAAATCCTCACTTTTAATTCCGGCCTCAACACTACCTAAAACCGTTGCTTCTGCTGACTCAACTATGGATGGGTGGAGCATTAAAGCGGTGGCTTGATCCACATAAACCATGGCGCTGGCTTGAGACTCTAGGGCTTTGATCGACATACGACCGCTATCGTTTTGTTTCATGTAGTCAAAACGTCTTTTCAAACGGGCAAATGCTGCTTCATCCCAGTAAATAAATCCAACAGCTCCCTGCTCAAAGGCAGCTTTTTGCTTGCGCTCAAGTCCTTCACTTTGCTTGGCCCAATCATTGGTGGAACCATCAGCAAGGGCGGGTAACATAGGTGCGCCTGCTTTGGCTAAAACAATTTTTCCCCGAACATCAACACCTTGATAATCATTGTGTTGGGGTGTGTTTACCCCGTAACCTACATAGACGACAGGAGTATTGCTGAATTCAAATGCAGCGTATGCCATGATTCCAGAACCATTTTCCATCGATTGCCCGTTGATAGTTAACTTTCCTTTAGGCAATTTTTTTAATACGAGCTCGATGTCTTGTTCGTAATCTCCATTGGCTTGGGCTGGAGCTATATTCAGTGATTTGTAATGAGCCTTGAGGTATTCAACCGCTATTTTTTGCCCTTTTGTGCCCGTTTCACGTCCCTCAAAGGCGTCTGAAGCATAGGTGTACAGGTGATCCTTTAGCTCACTTTCTGTAATAGTTTTGGCCCACTTTTCACTTTGTTTTGATCTTGGGCTTAATTCGATTTGCTGGGCTTGACCCGTACAGGCCAAAAACATCAGCCATAAGACATTCCATTTTTTCATGAACAATAAAATTTAGGAACTAAATGTACAAAATATCGTGTACCTTAAACAGGTAGATTTTGCTCCTATGAATCCCTATGTTTTTCAATGTGTTGATGCACACACCACGGGTAATCCTGTTCGTGTAGTTACCTCTGGAATTCCTCCACTTAACGGAATAGATATGGCAGCTAAAAGGCTTGACTTTTTAGCTAACTGGGACTGGATCAGGACCGGTTTGATGTTTGAGCCTAGGGGACACGATATGATGAGTGGAAGTATGTTTTTTCCACCTCATGATCCTGAACATGATGCAGCCATATTATTTATTGAAACGAGTGGATGCCTGCCCATGTGTGGCCATGGCACGATTGGTTCAATTACCATAGCGATTGAGCGCGCATTGATCAAGCCAAAAACACCAGGAGAAGTTTTGTTGGAGACACCTGCAGGACTTGTCAAGGTTTTTTACACGGAGAAATCTGGTAAAGTGACCTCAGTTAAGTTGATCAATATACCCTCATTTTTGGCTAAAACAAGCTTAACTTGTGCGCTCAGCACACTGGGGACAGTCGTATTTGATGTAGCTTACGGAGGAAATTTTTATGCCATAGTCGATCCGCAACCCAATTTTAAAGGGGTAGAACACTATTCCGCCATGCAATTGATCTCATTCAGTCAAGAATTGAGAAATTCCATCGCGCAAGAGTACCCTGATTTGTTTATTCATCCTACAGACCACCGAATCAGAGGAGTTTCCCACATACAATGGACTGGAGCAGCTTTGGATGAAAAGAGCCATGGGCGAAATGCAGTGTTTTACGGGGATAAAGCGATTGATCGTTCACCTTGTGGAACGGGAACTTCTGCTCGTATGGCCCAATTATTTGCCAAAGGACAGCTAAGCGTAGGGGAAGACTTTATTCATGAGAGTTTCATTGGTTCAACGTTTAAAGGCCGAATTGAGGCTGTTCGAGAAGAATCGTGGGGTACCACCATTATTCCTTCTATTGAAGGTTGGGCAAAAATATACGGAGATAACCGAATTACCATAGATGCAGAAGATGATCCCTATGCCTATGGTTTTCAGGTCATATAGTGCACTTGGTAACCTAAGTTGCTTTCTGGGTATGGCGATTCATCTAGATTTGTACTTTTATTAGTCTATGGATATTACATTAGTTTTCGGTTACATTGGCGCTTTATTGATCGGCGTAGTTTTAGGATTAGTGGGTGGTGGTGGTTCCATTTTAACGGTACCTGTATTGGTTTATCTTTTTGGAATTGCTCCAGTATTGGCCACGGCTTATTCCTTGTTCATCGTGGGACTCTCTGCATTGTTCGGAGCTTTCCAAAACATGAAAAAAGGACTCATTGACTTCAAGACTGCAGCGATATTTTCGGTACCTGCATTTATTGCTGTGTACATGACACGTAAATACTTGGTACCCGCAATTCCGGATACGATTGCGGAAATCGGTAGTTTCTCGTTGACAAAACCCATAGCTATCATGGTGTTCTTTGCCTTGATCATGTTTGCAGCAGCCCTCGCGATGATTCGCGATAAATGTGTGGGTGATGATTGCCACGATGAAAACAGAACGGTTGTATATAACTACCCAATGATTTTGCTGGAGGGTTCTGTGGTTGGAGTATTGACAGGTATTGTGGGTGCTGGTGGAGGGTTTTTAATCATACCCGCATTGGTGCTATTGGCCAAACTACCCATGAAAAAAGCAGTAGCTACTTCTTTATTGATTATTGCCATTAAGTCATTAATCGGTTTTATTGGCGATGTACAAAACCTCGAAATCGATTGGACATTTCTTGGTTTCTTTACCCTGTTGGCCGTGATAGGAATATTTTTGGGAATTTTCGTCAACAAGTGGATACCCGGGGAAAAACTCAAAAAAGCATTTGGATGGTTTGTTTTGATTATGGCTATCTACATACTTTACAAAGAGCTGGCCTAGTTTTCTCGATCTAATAGTGATTTGGTGTGCTCATTGAGCCAATGTACTTTGCGCTCAAAATCACCTTTAAGGGTAGATCGGTAAGCCCTTAAGTGAGTCAATAGTTCGTCGATTTCGTTGGGGAGTATTTCCTCTAACCATTGGCGCATTCTTTTGGCCAAAGTAGGGGAGGTGCCATTTGTAGATATAGCGATTTTTAGAGCTCCTTTAGTGACTATGGCACCCATATAAAAATCACAATAGGGTGGATTATCTGCGGTATTGACAAGTATTCCGCGTTTTTTTGCTAATTCATAGACAGTAATATTCACCTCTGGCTGATCGGTACAAGCAATCACCATTTGATGCCCTGATAAGTGATGATGATTGAATGCTTCAAGGATACACCGAACCCCATAGGCTTCAGCTATAGATAGCGTTTCAGGTCTGATCGTCGGTGCTACAATGGTCACACGTGCGTATGGACTAGATTTAAACAGAAAAGTCAATTTTTCGAGCGCCACATAACCTCCCCCAACCACCAATAGGGATAGTTGATCCATTTTCAAAAAAATAGGATATAAGGGGTTATTTCCTACGCTACCCATGCTATGTTTTCTGGTTGATGAATGTTAAGCGGTGAATTTTTGGCCATTGCTTTGGCGGCGGCCCAACCGATTACAATAAGTGCAGGACTCGATATGCCCTGTTCGCCCACAAGTCCTTCAATAGTAGACAGTTGACCCAAAACACATTTTTCCTCGGGTAATGTGCCATTTTGAATTATGGCCACAGGTAATTCGGGAATTTGGTGTTTTAAAAAGAGTGAGATTATTTCAGTTAGATGTCCCATGCCCATATACACCATCACGGTAGCATTAGATCGGGCAGCAAGTTCCATGTCTTTAGACAACAAGCCTTCTGCTGTATGGCCAGTAACGGCCCAAAAGCTATCGCTGATCCCTCTATGAGTCAGGGGTAGTTGATGCTCAGCAGCTATGGCGGTATAGCTAGATATACCAGGGATCATTTCCACATCTATTCCTAGTTTATGCGCCCATAAAACCTCTTCTGCGGCTCTGGCAAATACAGAAACATCTCCTCCCTTTAATCGGCAAACGTGTAGGCCTTGAGCGGTATATCGGTCAATGTATCCCATAATGTCGTGTTGTGAACACGAGGGTTTTCCCCCTCTTTTTCCCACATAACACTTGATGGCACCATGGTTGTGAAGAAGTAGATCAGGATGAATCAGGGCATCATACAACAAGACATCAGCTTGTTTGATGGCTTCAACACCCCTTAAGGTGATTAAATCCAAAGCACCTGGTCCACAACCCACCAAGGATAGTTTAGCTTTTCGATTCATGGGAGATAGATTTAATCCAAGAAAAATAGTTAGCCGTTTTTTCAATAAAAGTAGAAGCCCATATTTGACTGGGTGCATTGCGCAAGTATTCATCGATCCAATCCTTGAGTTTAACCTGATGAGTGGTTTGGAAATCTGGGTAATACTCATCAAACTGTTCAATAATTGATTCGTGACTATTTATTTTAGCATCTTTAGTGGTTAAAATAGCTTTTGCACCGCGCACCAGTGCAGCATATCCTTGATAAACAGCATCGGACCATTGGCTAGCTTCCATGGACAAGTAGGCTTGATCAAGATGATGTTGTGCATCATAAAGCAGTGTTTGTACTAAATCAATGGTCACTCCAGCGCACTCGCCTATACCAATAGCCCTTTCATAATTGGTGTCCTCTCCCCAGTCGATGAAATCCGAGGGAGTTAAATCGGCTACCTCGGAATAATGAGCAAGATGTTCATAAAAATAGGAGGTTCCTTTCCTTAAATAGTATTCAAGAAAAGTCTCGTTTTTCTGCTGATTTTCTTTGTAATCGGTCAATAACCATCTCAAAACGTCAGGTGTTCGCTTACTCGGAACTTTAAGTACTTTATCTGCAAACCGACCTTGCCCATGTCCTAACACCCCACCACCCAGTAAAATTTGGGTAGCTGGCGCAATATGCGCTCCTGCTTTTACCGTCATTCCTTGGAAGCCTATTGCGGCAATAGTGTGTTGTCCACAGGCATTCATACAACCACTGATTTTTATATCCAGTTGGGGATAATCAACCAGGTCAGGGAATTCGTGTTCAATAACATTTCTTAATTCAGTAGCTAATCCAACACTATTGGCAATACCCAGATTACAGGTAGTGGTTCCTGGGCATGAGGTGATATCGTTTATCTGATGAAATCCAGGTTTATTCCAATGAATCTTGCCCAGAGCCAGATATAATCCCTCTAATGCTTTTTCAGGGACATAGCGAATCAATATACTTTGTCCTTGGGTAAACCTAAGACTAGCTCCAGAATACTCTTCCATAATGTCAGCCAGCTTTCTTGCCCACTCGGAGGAAAAATTACCCCCTGATACAGGAATGCCAACGGCACAATAACCTACTTGTTTCTGGGGAAATACATTGACTTTTTTCCAGTGGACAAAAGCCAGATCATCACCCAATATACCCTCCGAGAAGTGCCCTAACTCCCTAATCGGCTCGTTTTCCTGCTGAATAGGGTATGATTGGTAAGGAAGACTTGTTCGAATCCGATTAACTTCAGCTAGGAAAGCCTCCAATCCCAGCTCATCGACCAAAAATTTTAATCGCGCTTTTTGACGTCTATTTCTCTCGCCTAATCGATCAAATACACGAATAATTGCTTCACTTAGGGGAATAATTTGGTCTGCAGGTAAACACGTTTCAATCACATCCGCATTTCTGGGTTGCGCTCCGATACCTCCTCCTAGCAAAACCTTAAAACTCGGGCCTTGTTGATCAGCTACAGGAATAAAACCAATATCGTGGACCATTCCGAAAGCGTCATCTTTGTCTGAACTTGAAAAAGACACTTTGATCTTTCTTCCCATGTCTTGACCTATGGGGTTCCGCAAAAAATAGTTAAAGAATGCTGCTGCATAAGGAGTCACATCAAAGGGTTCATCCACGTTGATTCCTGCCCATATAGAGGCAGTTACATTGCGAACTGTATTGCCACATGCCTCGCGCAAAGTGATTTTATCTTTTTCCAACTCCGCCCATAATTTGGGTGTGTCATCCAATGAAACGTAATGCAATTGTATATCTTGACGGGTGGTGATGTGCAAATTACCTGTAGCATAGGTGTCCGTCACGTCAGCCAATCTTCTGAGCTGTTGTGCAGTGGCCTGGCCATAAGGGAACTTGATTCGGATCATTTGAACACCGGGTTGCCTCTGTCCGTATACACCCCGAGCCAGTCGAAGGCTTCTGAATTGATCCGCATCAATCGCGTGATTGTGGAATAGAGCTATTTTTTTTTCGAGCTCAATGATGTCTTTGGCGACTATAGGATCTTCTATTTCTGTGGCAAATCGCTGCATAAGTTATATTTCAGATTGGTTCATGCCAACTGCGGCAGTATTGTTGGTCTGTGGATCGATCAAGATCCATGAGCCCAAATGTCTATGGGTCTTAAAGTCAGTAGCTGTAATTGGTTGATCTGTCATGAATTCGATGATGCCGATATCATTGAGTTCAATGGAATTTGTTTGTTCTTCAACCCCAGTTTCAATATTTGTTTTGGAGCGTATGTGAAGTATTTTGCATTTGACCACCTGAGGGCCATGCTGTAATAGGTACACAGACTGTGTGTTCAGCGGCGTATTTTGCAACCAACATATTCGGGCTTTCCAACTTTGTTCACACCGCACAGTTCCTAAGGCATCTGAAATGAGGGTGCTTCCTCGATCTACATTAACTTGATCAGCCAGTATGAGGGATGCATTTTCACCTTGTTGAACGCTATCGACTTCTTGTCCATAGCGTTCAATTTTTAATACGGTTGTTTTTAGTTTTGAGGGAAAAATGGTAATCGGCATGCCTTTTTTAAATATGCCTGATTGTACTTTACCGGCAAATCCACGGTAGTCGTGGTGTGCTTCAGTTTTTGGACGAATGACCCATTGCACCTGAAGGACATTTAGTTCTGAAGGTGCGTAAATTTCTGAGGGAATTCTGCTGAGGGCTTCCATAAAACTTGGACCATCATACCATGGTGTACTTGGACTGTGGTGGGTAATATTGGCCCCGTGAAGTGCTGAAATAGGTATGATATGGTACTGGACAACGGAGCGTAACTCGCTATTGACCAACAATTGTATTTCATCTGCAATTTTTTGGTAGACCTCTTGATTAAAGTCTACTAAATCCATTTTGTTTATGGCAAAAATTAGGTGATTTAATCCCAATAATTGGGTGATATAAAAGTGCCTTTTGGTTTGTTCAACTACTCCTTTGCGAGCATCAAGCAATACAACAGCTGCCTGCGCGTTAGATGCTGCAGTGACCATATTTCGAGTGTACTCTTGATGTCCAGGCGCATCGGCAAGCACGTAACGTCTTTTAGGCGTCGTTAGGTATAAATGTGAGACATCAATGGTGATCCCTTGAGCTCTCTCAGTCAGTAGACCATCAGTAGCTAATGAAAAATCTATATAGTCATAGCCTTTTTGTTGACTTTTTTTGGTCAATAGTTCTAGCTGATCCAGTTTAAGCGATTTAGTTTCGTAGAGCAGTCGTCCGATAAGCGTGCTTTTACCGTCGTCTACACTTCCTGCAGTGGCGATTTTAAGTGCGTCCATAGTATTAAAAATATCCAGCTTTTTTTCGTTCCTCCATGGCTCCTTCAGAGCGTTGGTCATCAAGTCTGGCCCCTCGCTCAGAAATAGTTGCCCCGCTGATTTCTTCAATAACCCTATCGATGTCTTGTGCCGTTGATGTGACGGCAGCAGTACAGCTCATATCGCCAACAGTGCGAAAACGCACCCATGTTTCTATGGGTTGTTCGTGCTCAGAGCGCTCCAACAGGGTAGATACAGGCATCAGTGATCCTTTGCGTTCAAACACCCACCTTTTGTGGGCAAAATACAAACTAGGCAGTTCAAGATTTTCTTCTCGGATATAGTTCCACACGTCTAGTTCCGTCCAATTACTGATGGGGAACACACGTAGATGTTCTCCATGCTGAATCCTGCCATTAAGCAATTCAAAAAGTTCAGGTCGTTGATTTTTTTCATTCCATCCACCAAACACATCGCGAACAGAAAAGATCCGTTCTTTAGCTCTTGCCTTTTCTTCATCCCTGCGAGCACCACCCAGACATGCATCCCACTTGTTTTCTTCAATGGTGCGCAATAGGGTAGTCGTTTGCAACGTGTTTCTGCTTGCCGATGGTCCAATTTCTTCCAACACCCTTCCTGCGTCTATATCCTCTTGGACCGAACCAATAACAAGTCTTGCACCAATTCTGTTGACCAATCGATCTCTAAAGGCCAAGGTCTCCTCGAAGTTATGGCCTGTATCAATATGCACCAGCGGGAAAGGTAGTTTGGCCGGGGCACACGCTTTTATGGCTAGGTGGACCAAAACGATTGAGTCTTTACCTCCTGAAAATAACAAACACGGGTTCCTGGATTGTCCCAATACCTCTCGAATGATGTAGATGGCTTCTTCCTCTAATTGTTTTAATGCTAAATTCATGAATGACTGTTTAAATGAAGGCCACATTCTTTATGGCTTTGTTCCCACCACCATCGACCAGATCTGGGATCTGATCCAGGTGGCACAGCTCTTGTGCATGGTGCACAACCTATGCTTGGATACCCTTGATTATGGAGTTTGTTCACCGGTATGTTGTGTTTGTTGACCCATTGATATAATTCAGCTTCAGAACTATCGAGCAGTGGATTAACTTTAACTAAATCATGTTGTTGGTCGATGCTTGCCCATGTCAATTGAGTTCTATGATGGTTTTGTTGTGCTCTCAGACCAGTGATCCAAACACGAACTCCATGAAGGGCTACTTTTAAAGGCTTTATTTTTCTGGTAGAGCAGCAGGCCATTCTTTGATTTAAACCTTGATAGAAACCATTTGGTCCTTGTTCTGTGATCAACTTTTTTAAATCATCTGCTTCAGGAGAAAAACTTTTTACCTCAATCGGGTACTGAGTCAGTGTTTTTTCCCAAACCTCATAGGTCTCTTCAAATAATCTACCCGTATCCAAAGTAAATAGCCCAATAGGGTAACTTTTTTGTGAAATAATATGTGTCAATACCTGATCCTCTATGCCAAACGATGTAGAAAAAACAATTGGGCCTTGACTACTAGCTACTAGTTCAATACGCTGTTCAATCGTTAATTCAGGGAGTTTTTGGTTGAGTACCTCGACTAGATCTATTTGTTCTTGTTTCATGATTTCCCCCATTTTATTTTGTTCCATATGCGTTCATGAATGGTATAAAGCCCCATTTTTGTTACTAATTCTACCAGACCGATCGATAAAGCGAGCTTTATTGTTCCCGTAACGATGAATGAAATCAGCACGGTATCCATGGTCCCGATGATGCGCCAACTCACGGATTTTGTGACTGATCTAAGCCAGTGCTCTTGTCGATCGTTTTTTTGGATAAGGGTTGATGTGTTCATAACAGTTATTGTTGGGCAAAACTACATTTTTATTTCTTATAAATCCTATCAACTTAGTAGGAATGGTATTAAATAAGAAAATCAATTATATTTGTGAAAAAAATATGATCTCTCACAAGTGTAAGTATGCTATTCGTGCGCTGATTGACATTGCCGCACAGCACGACCCAAACAAACCGGTCATGTCTTCCGAAATAGCTGCTCGACAACAAATACCCAAGAAGTTTTTAGAGACCATCCTCAGGGATTTACGCAACAGTAGAATACTGCATTCCAGAAGGGGGAGTACGGGAGGATACACATTGCTGAAGCCAGCATCAGAGATTACAACTACCGAAATTATCCGAATAATTGATGGTCCCATTGCTTTATTACCCTGTGTTTCACTAAACTATTACGCTTCATGTGAAGGATGCGATGAAAGCACCTGTCAAATCAAAGGGGTATTTGAGCAGGTTAGGGATAAAACATTAGGCATTCTAAACCACACTTCCTTGGCTGATCTCAGGGATCAATACCTAAAAAACACCCCACAGGTAGGGGACTAGAAAAGCGAATCAGCCCTTACTTCACAAAAATAAATTAAGGTATTTATTGTGTGACTGTTAAAATCATTACTATATTTGCCTCCGCTAAGGAGAAATGGCAGAGTGGTCGAATGCGGCAGTCTTGAAAACTGTTGAGGGTCACACCTCCGGGGGTTCGAATCCCTCTTTCTCCGCTCTAGAAAACCCACAACTCGGTTGTGGGTTTTTTTATTTAAAATCGTTGTGCTTGAAGCGCACAAAAAATGACCTAATTTTGCCTCCATGGATATTTGGATTCAGTACGCCATTTTAATTTCGGTTGGTTTTGTCGTAGGGTTTATCAATACGGTGGCAGGTGGTGCGTCTTTATTGTCCTTACCCATGTTTATCTTTATGGGATTACCCCCTGCAGTGGCCAATGGGACCAATCGCGTAGCTATTTTGGCGCAAACGGCTGTTGGGGCTGCTGGATTTAAAAGTAAAGGGGTAGGGAATTTTCCCTTCAATCTTTATCTGGGGTTATCCGCTATGATCGGGGCCGTAATTGGAGCACAAATCTCTATAGATATTAAAGGGGAAACCTTTAACAAGGTATTGGTCGTCATCATGTTTGTCGTGGTTGGTTTAATGGTACTAAAACCAAAAGCCAAGAAAGAGGACTTGCTAGAACGTTTGACAGGGAAACATCTTTGGATATCCGTCGTAGCCTTTTTTTTTATCGGTATTTACGGTGGATTTATCAATGCGGGTATCGGGTTTGTCATTATGCTGTTTTTGAATTACGTCAACAGACTCAGTTTAGTCAAAACAAACGCCACTAAAGTATCTGTGGTTTTTTTCTATACGATTGCCGCACTTGCAGTTTTTGTCATCAATGACAAAGTGAATTGGACTATGGGCCTAGTTCATGCGATTGGTAATGCCAGCGGTGCATGGGTTTCTTCGAGGTATTCAGTAAAAAAAGGCGACGGATATATTCGTGTGTTTTTAATTGTAATGGTTATTGCGATGTCTATAAAATTGTGGTTTACCACCTATGAATAAATAAGAAATATGGGACTAATAGAACAGTTGGAATGGCGATACGCCACTAAAAAGTTTGATGAACAAAGAAACATCTCCAAAGAAGATTTGGATCTGTTAAAAAAAACATTTGCCTTGACAGCTACTTCCTACGGTTTACAGCCCTTGAAGCTCGTGGTGGTTACCGATAAAAAGGTTCAAGAGCAGCTTGTAGCCCATTCTTATGGCCAAAAACAAGTGGGACAAGCGAGTGCTCTTTTTGTTATTTGCACCGAGCAATCCATTGATGCCACATTTGTCGAAAACTATTTTGCCCGGGTAGAGCAGGTAAGGGGTACGCCCAGTGAGGTGCTGGCACCATTCAAAAAACACCTGATGGAGAATTTTATTACCAAACCAAAAGAACAATTAACTCTTTGGGCCAGCAAGCAAGCCTATATTGCTTTGGGTAATTTATTGACTGCTTGCGCCCTCCAACATTTGGACTCATGTCCTATGGAAGGCTTTGATCCACAAGGTTATGACTCGGTACTCGGACTAACCGAGAAAGGCCTTACGGCTACCTTAGTGATGCCAATAGGGTATAGGGCTGATGACGACTTCATGGCTTCATTGGCCAAAGTAAGACGTCCTGTAGCGGAAGTAGTAATTGAGGTTAATTGATCCTAATATTTTTGATAGGCAATAATTTCTAGACCATAGCCAATCATTCCTACGCGTTTTACCTGGGTGGCATTGGAGAGCAATTTTATTTTGTTAATTCCCAAGTCATGTAGGATTTGAGCACCTACGCCAAAATCTTTGGCATCCATTTCAATGGGTGGAGCTTGGTATATTTCTTTGCTTTGGTTTTCTTTTACGATTTGAAGTCGTGACAGCATCCCCAAGTGATTGATGTCTTGGTTGATAAATACTACTGCCGCAGATTCTTCTTGAGCTACCGCTTGAAAAATACGCTCCATTATTTGGTTTTGATCTTGGGTCAACGAACTCAATAAATCATTATGAATTTGAGTAGGACTGATCTTGGTGAGTACCGGATCCCCTTTTTTCCAACTACCCTTGGTTAAAGCGAGGTGTATCTGTTGGTTGGTCGTTTGTTTGTACGCGCGTAACCTGAATGAGCCAAACCTGGTTTGCACAGGAAAGTCCATTTTTTTCTCGATCAAGCTATCGTGTTCCATACGGTACTTGACCAAATCTTCGATGGACACAATTTTTAATTGAAAGTTTTTAGCTACTTCCAGCAATTGAGGTAAACGAGCCATGCTTCCATCAGCATTCATGATTTCTACAATGACCCCTGCAGGGGCAAATCCTGCTAGACGTGCAAAATCTATGGCCGCTTCAGTATGACCAGTCCTGCGCAATACACCTCCCTCTTTGGCAATGAGCGGGAAGATATGCCCTGGCCTGCTTAAATGGTGGGGTTGGGTTTCTTCTTTAGTTAATGCGGTAATTGTTTTGGCTCGATCGGAGGCAGAAATCCCTGTAGTGACTCCATGGCCTTTTAGATCAACAGATACCGTAAATGCAGTTTCTAATGGATCTGTGTTATGGCTCACCATGCGTTCCAATCCCAATTGCCTACAGCGTCCTTCCGTTAACGGAGCGCAAATTAATCCACGTCCGTGGGTAGCCATAAAGTTGATCATTTCCGGAGTGACCGTTTCTGCAGCCGCTAAAAAATCACCTTCGTTTTCGCGGTTTTCATCATCGACAACGATGATAACTTTTCCTTGTTTGATGTCCTCAATAGCATCTTCAATTCGATCCAATACGCTCATGTTGTCTTTTGTTTTATCCATTTGTTCCACCATTGCTCCATAGTTCCTATGATGGGTCCCATACTGAGTAAGCCTTGATCATGGGTAGCTCTATACGTCAGAAATACGCCTAATGGAAGCATGACCATTGTAGGCAGCCAGGCTCCTAAATAGGGATGAATATTTCCCTCTTTAGCATAATTGTACGTAAATACCCCCAAGAAATAATAGGTTAAAAATAAAACCACCGCTATAATTAACGGTAACCCAAGCCCGCCTTTTCTAATAATAGCACCCAAGGGAGCACCAACAAAAAACAAAACGATGCAGGACAGGGCCAATGCATATTTTTTATGCAACTCGAGAATATGAGCTTGGTATATTTTATACCTAAAATACATTTCCTCTTTTTTGTTTTGTATCGTGGTTAAGGCATTGGTTATATTATTTTGAGCTACACCATATAGATGAACTTGTTTATAATCATCCAATCTGGAGAGAAGGTCTGTCATGCTGGCTACAGGCTCGACGCTACTTGTATCTATATCGCTGGCTAATTTTTCTGCTTCTTGTGCCTGGGGATTTAGGTAGGTGAGCGGGGCGCCTAAACGTCCTCGTATATTGTTGGTCAATGCCTCAACCATTAATTGATTGTTCTGATAGATTGAATCTATATCGTTTTGCAAACGAAAAATATTCTTCATTTTTTCAGAATTCACATCGATTGATTCGTCCAAATCCACATTATATACTTCTGATAAATCAATGAGTAATCGGTACGTATCAAATTTTGCCTGTGCCCAAGGGTGTTTTTTGTTTTGTTCAATTCCTTTGGTTTGAATATTCTCGTAGTATACGCCGTCGTGAAGTAGCAATTGAATGTGGTTGCTGAGTGGATCATTGATGAACTCACCAGTAGTCGCTTTGATCAAGACATTATTTCTTCCTGTATTGTCTTTCTTGTGAATGGTTACTCCTTGGAGCATACGGTCGTCTTCCCCGTATTTATCGACCACGTGAATGTTCATTCCAGTGCCTTCAAAATCATTAAAAAGACCTTCTGCAATCGCTACGGCAGGTTTTACTTTGGCTATGTTTTTTTGAAGACTGTAGGATTTTTTTTTGGCTGCTGGAATCACTTCGTTGGCAAAGTAAAAGGTAAATAATCCCATGAATGAAACCAATACAATTAAACTGCGCATACTCCTTTGCAAGGATATACCTGAAGCTTTCATCGCAGCAAACTCGTAGTGTTCTGCAAAACTGCCAAACGTGAGGATAGAAGAGAGCAATACAGTTAGTGGCAGTACCTTTTCAGTGAGGTCAGGTATCATGTAAAAAATAAACTTACCGATAACCCAAAGATCTAGTCCTTTTCCTGCCAGGTTGTCGATAAACAACCAGATCATTTGAAAAATGAAAATGGCCATCAAAATAACGAAGGAAGCACCGAAATTTTGAAGGAATTGAAAAAAGATATACCGGTCTAGTCGTTTCACAATTCGCTGATGTAATACCCTTTCTTGGTGTAATAGGCTCGATCAAACAGTAATGCATTGGCCGCTAGCGGTTGATTTACCTTCCAGCTTTGGACCGTTAGCGTTGTTTTGGTACCGTTTTTTCCAGTTTGAATGACCTTGTAAATCTCTAAGTTTTTGGTATCAATACCCAGTAAAATGGATTGAAGCGAGGATTTAGACGCAATAGGCGTTAACTTGATGTATTGTATTTTTCGGTTTCCTACCGGCTGTTCAATATCCCATTTATAGGTGTATCCCTGTTTGTAAAATTGAATTAAGTCTTGTGGAGAAAGCTCAGAGGCATCCGATTTCTGAGGGGCCTCAACGGTGACTTCTTCATTGTCATCTACGATAGTATACACCTTTTTACCATCAAAAATTTGGATAGCTCCCAACATTTCAAATCGATAATTTTTCCCTTTAAGAATCAATTTACCTGCTGTTTTTTGTTGAACACCAGCATCTTTGTTATCCAAAACATAATCGAAGGCAATCTGTATATTTTGGTGGGAAAGCACTTTTTGAGAGAGACGATCTAACAAAACTTTTGATTGATCTTGCGCAAACAGCTGAACGGATAAGATACAGGATACAAATAATGACCAAAATAGTCTCATAGGGTGAATTTATTGATTAAAAAATTGCTCGAGCGCTTGCATGTCACGGATGAGGACTTGTCGGGCTTTACTGCCCTCAAATGGACCGACAATGCCCGCTGCCTCTAACTGATCGATTAATCTACCCGCTCTGTTGTAGCCTAACTTTAGTTTTCGTTGGATCAGGGAAGCAGAACCTTGTTGGGCAATCACCAATACTTCAGCTGCCTCTCTAAACAAAGGGTCACGTTCCCCCAAATCAGAAATATCCAGGCTTGATTCTTCCCCGACATATTCGGGAAGAAGATGTGCCTGAGCATAACCGCGTTGTGATCCGATGAATTCAGTAAGTTTTTGTATCTCAGGGGTATCGACAAAGGCGCACTGGATGCGTGTCACATCATTTCCTTGAGTAAACAACATATCTCCACGTCCAATCAACTGATCCGCCCCTTGGGTATCTAATATCGTGCGAGAATCGATTTTTGAAGTCACCCTAAAAGCCAAACGAGCGGGGAAATTGGCTTTAATAATTCCAGTAATCACATTAACGGAAGGCCTTTGTGTGGCGATGATTAAGTGAATACCGATTGCTCTAGCCAATTGGGCCAATCGGGCTATAGGGGTCTCCACCTCTTTCCCTGCGGTCATGATCAGGTCGGCAAATTCGTCAATAACCAATACGATGTAGGGTAGAAACTGATGTCCTTCATTGGGATTTAACCTACGAGACTTAAACTTTTCGTTGTATTCTTTTATGTTTCGAACCATAGCGAGTTTGAGCAACTCGTATCGTTGATCCATTTCAATACACAATGAATTTAAGGTGTGGATTACTTTTGTGTTATCCGTAATGATCGCGTCAGCTGAATCGGGTAGTTTGGCTAAAAAGTGACGTTCAATTTTGTTGTATAGGGTTAACTCTACCTTTTTTGGGTCAACCAAAACAAATTTTACTTCAGCTGGGTGTTTTTTATACAGAAGTGAGGCCAATACCGCATTTAACCCCACCGATTTTCCTTGTCCTGTAGCCCCAGCCATCAGCATGTGAGGCATCTTGGCTAAATCAACAACAAATGTCTCATTGCTGATCGTTTTTCCAAATGCGATAGGCAGTTCCATCTCTGCCTTTTGAAATTTAGTAGAGGCGATCACGGACCTCATAGAGACCACAGAAGGATTTTTGTTTGGGACTTCAATACCAATAGTTCCTTTGCCAGGTATAGGCGCAATGATCCTGATGCCCAGAGCAGATAACGACAAGGCGATATCATCCTCCAAATTTTTAATTTTTGAAATACGTATACCCGCTTCTGGAACAATTTCATAGAGCGTAACCGTAGGTCCAATGGTCGCTTTGATTTGAGCGATACCAATACTGTAGTTTTTTAAGGTGTCTACAATTTTATTTTTATTTTCTTCTAATTCTTCCTCATTAATGGTAATGCTTCCTGAACTTCCATGAGCAGCCAGTAGTTCAATAGGTGGAAACTGGTAATTGCTTAATTCTAGTGTTGGGTCAAAATCTCCAAATTGATCTCTGATTTGTGCAGCGAGATTATCAGTCTCCTCCGTTTCTTGGGTGATTTCATTTAATTCAATAGGAACATCCCCTTCTGGATTTAGTTCCTTGTTGCTTTCATGAAGGGTAGATGTTTCCATGGCGGGTTTCCATGATAGAGGCACCTGTACCCTGGATTCAGCACTGATTGTTTGCTGATCGGATTCCTCTTGGCTTTCATCGGTAAAATCAACTTCTGGAATGTCCTCCACAACAGCTTCAGCAGCGTCGACAGGAATCAGCGGAACAGAAATCTCATCTTCCTCATGGGCTACAGGTGACACTGTGTCTATGGTACCAACTGTGTTATTGTTATTGTTGTTCTTGAATCGAGAAAACCATGTAGCTAGTTGAATTTTCTCCGGGTCAAATTGCAACACACGTACAGCAAAAATCATGAGTGCGCACAACAGAATCAGTCCGACTCCTGTTGTTCCTGCATAATCCTTCAACAATAAATTCATCTCATAACCCACAACGCCCCCCCACAAGGGAGCAGAAGTAAACAAGAAACCAAATCCTACACTGAGAAAAATCACTGAGTAAAGTCCCCAAAACCATTGTGACCACAGGGAAAATCTTTTGGCGGTAAACATCATCGCCCAACCAGTGATACCCAATAAATACCCAAAAATAAAGCTGCTAACACCAAAACCTTGATACAATGCATAATAGGCAATTACGGCTCCAAATTTGTTCAAGGTGTTTTTGGCTTCCGTACTTCGATTCATCCAATCGCCAAGAATGCTTTGGTCTTCTTTCCAAGTACCCAGAAAAGAAATCAATGCAATAATGAACGCAATAGCAAGTACTATGGTGAAAAAACCGAGGATGATTCGGTTTTTCCTTGAAATAGCGAATATTTTTTTGGGGGAAAGGTCAGCTTTTGCCTTCGTTGTTTTAGCGGCCATAGTTCGTCAAAATTCGGGTACTAAAGTACAAAAAAAAGAGTGGGGCTAAGGCATCAAAACAAGCCAAATTTAGCCCCTAAGCTGTTTGATTTTAATAGAAAAAGCAGCGAAAACAAGTGTTGTGATTGGACTTAACCAATTGAAAATAGCGTAGACAAAATAACTAGCTACGGGAACTCCTAAAACACCGCTGTGGTACGCCCCACAGGTATTCCATGGCACCAATACGGAGGTCACTGTTCCTGAATCCTCCAATGTTCGGCTCAGATTTTCAGGAGCCAGACCTTTGTCTTTGTATGCCTTGGCAAACATTTTTCCTGGCACAACTATGGAAATATATTGATCAGAAGCGGTTAAGTTTAAGGCCAAACAACTAGCGACTGTACTGGCAAAAAGACCAAAAGTGGTTTTGGCAATGGACAACAACGCTTGACTCAGCCTGTTAAGTGCACCAATGCCATCCATAATCCCACCGAAAACCATGGCACAAACAATCAGCCAAATAGTCCCCAACATTCCATACATGCCCTTGGATTGAAATAGATCTCCCAAGATAGGGTGTTCCGAAGGTATTGAAATTTGTATGGTGATTGCGTCCATAATTCCTTTGTAAGCAGCAGCTGGGTTAAACTCTTCAGCACCCGTAATCCCCATAACTACTTCAGGTTGAAATATAAGGGCAAACAAGCCACCCAATAAAGTACCCACCAATAGTGCGATTAAAGGAGGGGTTTTTTTTACAATCATCAAGACTACAGATAAGGGCACTAAAAACAACCAAGGTGTAACATCAAAGGTTTGCTTGATCTGGTACAACATTTCTTGAGTTTGATCGAGGGCACTCACTTCGATATTCAAACCCAGAATGACAAAAACAATCAGCGTTACCAAATAGGTGGGAACTGTAGTCCACATCATGTATTTAATGTGGTCAAATAACTCACCTCCAGCCATAGCAGGCGCTAAATTGGTTGTATCGCTTAACGGGGATAATTTATCACCGAAATAAGCACCGGATAAAATAGCTCCTGCAGTCATTCCCATGGATACCCCAAGTGCATCACCAATACCGATGAGCGCAATACCAACCGTGGCCGATGTAGTCCAAGAGCTACCAGTGGCTATAGATATTATGGAACAAATGAGCACACAAGCGGCAAGAAAAATAGTTGGGTTTAATATTTGTAACCCGTAGTAAATCATGGAGGGAATAATGCCACTGATGAGCCAAGTGCCGGATAAAGCACCCACCATGAGCAAGATTAACAAGGCTGAAGTTGTGGACTGAACATTCTCGGAGACTTTTTCCATCATGTATTTAAAGGAAATACGGCGACGAAATCCGACAAGAGCAGCCACAAAGCCACCCAGCAATAGAACAAATTGATTGGAACCCGCCAAGGCGCTGTCTCCATAAAGCACAACATTTAGCGCTAAAAGGGCCACTAGTACAACAATAGGTACTAAAGATTCAAAAATTGAAATTGAAGGGACTGAATCGTTAGATGGGTTAGTAGGCATAGGATTGTTTATAAAACGTAATATTACAAATTAATGGGTTTACGCACCAATACCAGGGTATTTTATCCGAGGTAGGTAGGGTTTAAAGCCATTTAAATGTATTATTTTTGAACCGTATTTAAATGCTAGTCTTATGTATGATGTTGCTGTACTCGGAGCTGGACCTGGAGGTTATGTCGCTGCGATTCGCTGTGCCCAATTGGGTTTAAAAACGGTTTTAATTGAAAAGTATGATACGTTGGGGGGGACTTGCCTAAATGTAGGTTGTATCCCTTCAAAAACATTACTGGACTCTTCCCATCATTACGAAACTGCGGTGCACCAGTTCAAGGAGCACGGTATAGATGTGGAGGGAAGTATCAAAGTAAATCTAGCTCAAATGATAGCCCGCAAGGATGAAGTAGTAGCTACTACCACCAAAGGGATTGATTTTTTGATGGATAAAAACAAGGTAAGGGTAATTCACGGAAAAGGTTCATTTATTCAAGCCAACACCCTTGAAGTGGTTGACAAAGACGGTAAAAAAACCAACGTTGAGGCCAAAAACATCATTATCGCTACAGGTTCCAAGCCGGCTACTTTGCCCTTTGCGGCCATTGACAAAGAGAGAATCATCACCTCTACAGAGGCTTTAAAGCTTAAAGAAATCCCCAAACATCTTCTAGTTATTGGAGGGGGAGTCATCGGATTGGAATTGGGTCAAGTCTACCACAGATTAGGCGCTCAAGTAACCGTGATTGAATACATGGACGGCATTATCCCCGGCATGGATAAATCACTTTCCAAAGAGTTACTCAGGGTCTTGAAAAAACAAAAAATGCAATTTGCCTTGAGCCACAAAGTGACCAAGGTGAGTCGTGTCAAAGATCAGGTAGTGGTTGAAGCTACCGATGCCAAGGGCAATCAAGTTTCTTTTGAAGGAGATTATTGCTTGGTAGCTATTGGCCGAAAGGCCTATACGGAGGGTCTAGGTTTAGAAAAAGTTGGTATTTACACTGATGATCGAGGGAGAATACAAACCAACGAACATCTTCAAACCAACATACCTCATATTTATGCCCTGGGTGATGTGGTTAAGGGAGCTATGTTAGCACACAAAGCTGAGGAAGAGGGAGTTTTGGTTGCTGAGATAATTGCCGGTCAAAAACCCCACATCAATTATAATTTGATCCCTGGAGTGGTCTACACATGGCCAGAGGTTGCTGGAGTTGGTCAAACAGAAGAACAACTTCAACTGGCAGAAATACCCTACAAGTCTGGATCTTTCCCCATGCGCGCGTTAGGTAGATCCAGAGCGAGTATGGATACAGATGGTTTTGTAAAGATATTAGCCCATGCCCATACGGATGAGGTTTTGGGGGTACATATGATCGGCGCACGCTGTGCTGATTTAATTGCCGAGGCGGTTACAGCCATGGAATTTAGGGCATCTGCCGAGGATATTGCGCGAATGAGTCATGCTCACCCAACCTATGCGGAAGCGATTAAAGAAGCCGCACTAGCCGCAACAGAAAACCGCTCAATTCACAGTTAGAATCATGAAAATTCCTCCTAAATGCTAGAAACTCGTTGGGCCAAACATTTGGAGGAATCTTTTGATGAACTGCTGGATAACCCTTTCATTGTGGCCTGCAGCTCTGGTATAGATAGCGTTGTTTTGGCACATCTATGCGCCCGATCAAAACTCAATTTTTCGCTAGCACATGTGAATTTTCAACTGCGCGGAAAAGAAAGTGATCTGGATGCTGAATTTGTCCAGGAGCTCGCTGAAAACCTTGGCGTCAACGCATATATATACACTTGCGATACAAATACTTATGCCTTAGAGCATAAAGTATCGATTCAAGTAGCTGCTCGTGAAATCAGGTACCGATGGTTTCAAGAAATAGCTGATGAATCGGGTGCATTAGCGGTGTTAACCGCTCATCATTTGGATGATTCCATAGAAAATTTTGCCCTTCAATCAGCAAGAGGTGCCGGGATTAAGGGTTTACTGGGGGTTCCTCCCAAACGAGGTATTTTTTGGCGACCCTTGTTGCCCTTTGAGAAATCTGAACTACAACTTTGGGCCGAATCCAATCAATTGAAGTGGCGAGAGGATCAAAGCAATGCTAAATCAGACTACACGCGAAATAAGGTAAGGAATGAATTGCTTCCAATCTGGTACACACTATTTCCTCAAACAAAAAGCAATTTGTCCAAAACCCAGCACAATCTTCGGGAGGACTCTGTTTTGTTAAATGCCTATCTAACTCTGGCTAAAACCCATTGCATGGAGGAAAACAAGCTAGATTTAGCAGCCGTGAATCGTTTTGTATCTATAGATTCATCGGATACTGAGTACCCACTTGCCAAAACGCTTGTTCATGCGTTACTCAGGCCCTATGGTTATGATCCATCAGCCGTCTCGAAAGACTGGATTTTTAATGGCAAATCAGGAAGTAGGGTATACACAAACAGCCATATAATTCATAAAAACAGAAATTCCATACTGATACAAAGCTTGGACCCATCAACAGAGGAAAGTGAATTTTATTATTTGGCTGACCCTCATGGAAGTCTCTCCAAACCAATATCTCTGGAATGGTTTACGGTGGAAGCCGTATCTTCTGAAGGAAGTCATCGCATCTATATCGATCTGGATTTAGTGGAATTCCCCTTGATATTGCGCAAACGAATAACTGGGGATACCCTATATCCCACAGGTATGAAAGGAAGTAAAAAGCTCCACAAATTCTATAAAGATCAAAAGTTTTCCACCCTTATGAAAAATGAGCAATGGCTGCTTTGTCATGCTGATGGATCAATTATATGGGTCGTGGGAGTTCGCCAAGATAGAAGGTGGATGATTCAACAAACAACAAAACAAATATTATGCGTTCAGTTAAACAGTTAGTTTTTTTTGCATTTTCATTGATTACAGCCACATTTTATGGGCAAAAGGTCGATGAATTAGTACAGTGGAGTCAGGCAATTAATCGGGTTAATGACTCTGTCTACGAGTTGGTGTTTACTGCCAAAATAGCTCCAGACTGGCATATCTACTCCGCATATACAGATCCCAATGGTTCTCTCCCTGCTGAATTTACCTACTCAGGATTGAATACGGAATTCATGTTATTGGGTGACTTGGAAGAGGGGCCTACCGTGCAGAAGTACAGTGATGTATTTGAGGTTACCGAGACCTATTTTATCAATGAACTGATTTGGAAACAGAAAATTAAAAAAATTAATACCGACCTTAATGTCGTTAAGGTAGATTTGTTTTATCAATTGTGTCAAGAGGTCTGCATTCCTGTGGACAAGCAATTTGTTTTCAATACAGACGGAAATTCAGCAGCAGAAACTCAACGATCTGTGAGTGATCGCGACCGAACATTAACCGAATCACTGATACTTCCCATAAAAAACAAAGACTTGTTAAGTTCCAAGGACAATCAAACTTCGGGTACGGAACAAGGTCTTTGGACTATTTTTTCATTGGGATTTCTAGGCGGCTTAATAGCGCTTTTAACCCCTTGTGTATTTCCGATGATTCCCCTGACAGTCTCCTTTTTCACCAAGCAATCCAGCAATAGATCCAAGGGAATTGTCCATGCGCTTTGGTATGGATTCTTTATTGTAATGATTTATGGGTTACTCAGTGTGCCCTTTCATGTTTTTGCCTCAGTTGACGCTCAAATTCTCAATCAGATGGCGACAAACGTTTGGCTGAACACCCTCTTCTTTGTCATTTTTGTCTTCTTTGCCATTTCATTTTTTGGTTATTACGAACTGACATTACCCAGCAGTTGGGCCCACAAAATGGATGATGCTTCCAACAAAAAAGGAGGGATCCTTGGGATATTCTTTATGGCATTAACCTTGGCCATCGTATCCTTTTCGTGTACCG
Organism: Flavobacteriaceae bacterium; assembly: GCA_023260435.1. Taxonomy (GTDB): domain Bacteria; phylum Bacteroidota; class Bacteroidia; order Flavobacteriales; family Flavobacteriaceae; genus MAG-120531. The sequence continues at coordinate 29,924 of JALQVG010000050.1, forward strand.
GACCTATCTTGGGAGGTTTGCTTGGGTCTACTGCTTTGGCGGAAGGTTCTGTGGCTTGGAATTTAACCGTAGGTATGCTTGGTTTTGGTGTAGCATTAGCTCTTCCATTTGGGTTATTTGCCTTATTTCCAGGTATGTTACAGTCTTTGCCCAAATCTGGTAGTTGGATGACTGATGTTAAGGTAGTGCTCGGATTTCTTGAATTAGGTTTAGCCCTTAAGTTTTTGTCTAATGCTGATTTAGTAGGTCATTGGGGACTATTAAAAAGAGAGGTATTCCTCGGTATTTGGGCTGTACTGGCTTTTTTACTGGGCGCCTATCTGCTGGGGGTATATCGATTTAAGTCCTATGGTCCAAAAGATAAGAGAAAACCCGTGAAGGTTGTATTAGGGCTCTTGTCCTTCATTTTTGGCATTTACCTAGTCGCTGGAATCAATAAATCTGTTTCGTTGCATGCACTGAGCGGTTTTCCGCCACCTGATTTTTACACTTTAGCCCAAACGGACAGTGATTGTCCATTAGGGTTGGATTGTTACAAAGATTTTGAACAAGGTTATCAAGCCGCTCTTGAGCAAAAAAAGCCGATGTTAATAGATTTTACGGGTTGGGCATGTGTCAATTGCCGAAAAATGGAAGAGGGAGTATGGACAGATCCTGAAGTGTATAAATACCTCAATGAATCGGTTGTGTTGATTTCCCTGTATGTGGATGACCGAAAGGATTTAGCTGAAGAAGATCGATTTGTTTTTCAATTTCCCAACGGCCGAATTAAAGAAATCAACAAAATTGGACAAAAGTGGGGGACCTTTCAGAACATTAATTTCAATGCAGTATCGCAACCGTTTTATGTATTGATGGACACGGAATACAACCTACTTCAAGCTCCGATTCAACTAGCGGATAAAAAAACGTATCTTGAATGGTTGAAAAA
>JALQVG010000099.1 GCA_023260435.1 Flavobacteriaceae bacterium
TGTCGACTTTGCTGCGGATTCGTTTCTTCTTTTTATTGCCGTTTTTGAGTTTGACTGTTCGTTGTGTAGTCTTAGAGAATTTTGCTAGTTTTTTGCCTATGTACATGCGTCCGTTTGTCATGTTAGTAATTAGATACACGAATCCTATGTGCCTTATGTGGTAGAAACCTCTGTGGGGGTTGACCGCATGTTCTTGGCGGTGTTCTCCAACGCCCTCTGCGAGGAGCAATTGGACAACGACACCACCAGGACGGTTTTGCGATTGCCGGCGGTATTGGCCCCGACTAAAGCAGCAATTTTACCGTTGGTGAAGAAAGATGGTTTGCCGGAGATGGCCCAAGAAATTGTGGATCAGTTAAAGTGGGAATTTGCCGTGGCGTACGACGAAAAAGACGCCGTGGGACGTCGCTACAGAAGACAAGATGCCCTGGGTACTCCGTTTTGTATCACCGTGGACCACCAATCTTTGGAGGACCGCACCGTGACCTTAAGGCACCGTGATTCCATGGAACAGACCCGAGTGGCGATTCAAGACCTTTCTCAACTCATTGGGGCTGAGGTGAATATGCAACACTGGCTCCAAAAAATCAAGTAATGGGCATGACCGTTGCTTCCTACAATGTCAATGGAATTCGCGCGGCGATGTCCAAGGGATTTGTGTCCTGGCTCGTCGCGACCAATCCCGATGTGATCTGTCTGCAGGAAATCAAAGCCCTGGAGGATCAGATCGACACCGAGGCATTGGCCGAAGCCGGATACGTGCACCAGTATTATTTTTCCGCCCAGAAAAAGGGCTATAGCGGGGTCGCTATCCTGTCCAAAACCCAGCCCGACCACGTGGAATACGGCACCGGCATCGAGGGGATGGATTTTGAGGGCCGCAACCTCCGGGCAGATTTTGGCACCTTATCCGTGATGAGTATGTACCTGCCTTCAGGGACCAATACTGACCGCTTATCGTATAAGTTCAATTATATGGACGAGATCTATGATTACTTTATGGACCTCAAAAAACAGCGCCCCGAGCTGATCGTCTGCGGCGACTACAACATCTGTCACGAGGCCATCGACATCCACGATCCCATCCGCAACCAAACCGTCTCCGGCTTCTTGCCCGAGGAGCGCGCATGGATGTCCAAGCTCCTGGAAAGTGGATTTATCGACAGTTTCCGCCACCTCAACAAGAACCCCCACCACTACACCTGGTGGACCTACCGGGCCAATGCCCGCGCCAACAACAAGGGTTGGCGTTTGGACTACGGTCTGATCACCGAACCCCTCCTTCCCCAACTCAAACGCTCCCTCATCCTCTCCCAAGCGGTGCACTCCGACCACTGTCCGATTTTGGTGGAGCTCGGTTAATTACCGCACTATTATTGATCATCCACCCACGCCAACTCCAAGAGTATCGGGAAGTGATCGCTGTATCCACCGTTGTAGGTGCCCCCGTTGTAGGTGCGGTTGGGGTAGCCCTTAAATCGTCCGTTTTTAGTGATCAGGCGGGGATGGCTGAAAATGGAGGCGTGTTGAAATTGCCAACCTTGTGGGGCCTGGGCGAGGGTTTGGGTCATAAAGAATTGGTCAAAGAGGCTCCATCGGTCCCGGTAGGCCAGGGAGCCTAGCCCGCGCTTGTCTAGTTCGATCATCGGGTTAAACAGTCGGTTCCAAGAACTGTCTAGGGGCTTTGCGCTGGCCTGAAGCACTTGGGCAAAACTCTCACTGGACGGATCGTCGTTAAAGTCCCCCATGTGCAGAATTTTGGCCTCCGGGTACTCCCGGCGAATAGAGTCAATCGCCCGAAGGGCTGTTTGGGCCGCTTTGACGCGGTAGGGATTGGACCGGGATTGGCCCCCAGAGCGGGAAGGCCAGTGGTTCACGCCCACCCAAATTTGTTCTGGCGCTGTGTGGGGATCACCTGTGTACAGCAATCCCTCCACCAGCAGAATGTCCCGAGTAAAGCGCCTCATGCCGTTGGATTGTATCAGGTGAACGGGTAGAGCCCTGTATTCCCAGGGTTCAAACAAGTCGGGTCGGTACAGCATAGCCACATCAATACCGCGGGGATCTGGACTGTCTTGGTGGATGATTTGGTAGTTCCAATGGGCGATGGCCGGCTGAGCCACCAACGCCTGAAGCACACTGACCTGTTCTACCTCGCAGACCCCGATCAGCGCTGCTCCCCCAAACTGGGCCAAAACCTCGGCCAATCTATCCAGTTTAACCTTCAGTCGTTCTTCAGTCCACCGATCTTTGCCTGTGGGCGTTCGATCTTCGTCTAGTGTGTTGGGGTTGTCGCTAGGATCAAACAAATTTTCGAGGTTGTAAAAGGCAATGGTCACTTTAGGAGGATTTTGCCCCCTTGTCGGCTGGTTTGTGATACAGAACCCTACGATCACAAGTGGGATTATTCGGAGGAGTGTCATTGGTTGAGGTTTTAGGGATGTTGGACTTTTTTTCGGCTTCTTCCGGGGGCAAGATCGATAGGTTTGTGGACAAGAAACTCCGTCATGGACCAACTGCTTTTTTCTCGGGACCACCGTCATTCAACCCTTCGTTTATGGGGCTGGGTTTTATTTTTCTGCACCTGGGCGCCCCTCTGGGGGCAGGAAGAACTTGAACCTGAACTCCCTGTATTGGAAGGTTCCTCTGGGGGGTTGCTCGAGCCGGATCTATGGGCGGACTTTGACCCACTACAACCCCTTTTACAGGCCTACCCAGACGGGATGATGCGTACCGTGTTTTTTGATTGGGGGGCTGTTTTTTACCGCTGGCAGGGCTTGGAGACTGCCTTTCAGTCGGTATCCATGGCGGGGTTCGGGATGAACCACCCCAGCCATGGGCGGGCCTCTTGGAGTGACTGGGGCGGGCTGAACGATTTGATGCGTAACCAAACCCTGGTCTTGGGCACCCAAAACCGGGGCACCCTCTGGGGCCAATGGTCGCTGCACACAGATATCGAACTCACCCCATCCCTGCAAAGGCCGGGCACCCAGGTCACCCTCTCCGCTTCCAACCGCACCTATCAAACCCGAACGGCCATTACGCGCAACGGCCGTATGGATTTGGGTCAGTCAGATCCTTTGTATTACTCCGTTTCCGCCTCTGGTCGATGGGGACAACAGGGATTGGTTGCGGGCACCCCTTATGAAGCTTATGCCTTCTACGCCGGCCTGGAGCGCAAAGACCGTTGGACGATTCAAGGATTTTCTGTGCGCCAAGACCGAGGGGTTTCCGCTCCTTTGACCCAGGAAGTGATTGATTTGCTGGGCAGGACTTATAACCCCTATTGGGGATGGCAACAGGGGGCAGTGCGCCACGCTCGGTTGCGCGAACTGCGCAAACACACCCTAATGGCTCAGGTTCCCCTGCACGGGGTGCTAGAGGGCGTTGACTTAGGGTTGATGCACCAGTGGGGACAGACCGGGCGCAGTCGACTGGCGGGGGTAGATGCCCCTAATCCCAGCCCGGTGTACTACCGATATCTACCCGCTTATTTTGCCCAAAGTCCTGTGGGGGCTCAGTGGGACAATGCCTATCAGGCGGCCCAACACCTCCAGACTCATCCCCAAATTCCTTGGGACTTGCTCTACGAGCCTCTGGCCGAATACCCTGCCTATGTCCTCCAGACCGATCGATCTGAGGAATCCTGGACCCAAGGCTATCTGCGATGGAACCTGAATCCCGTGCCCCGGTGGCGCTTTTCAGGTTCTTTGGTGGGCAGTCGCTATACCCAAGTGGACGACAGTCGGGTGCTTGATTTGTCGGATCAACCTTTGGTCGACGATCCAGATCGTACAGAAGACGACGACTTTTTTTACGCCTATACCTTGAATCAGACCAAGGCCCAAGGATACGCCGAGGTCCAGTGGAACAGTCCCCGTTTGCTGGTGGATTTGGGGCTGGAGGCTAGTTTATTGACTGCGGACCGCAATGGGGTAGAGCCGGTTGACTTGTCTACAGAGTCCTGGAAAATCAATGGGTTATACCGCTTTAGTGGGCGGCATTGGGCGAGGTTTTCTTGGGCTCAAGGAGATCACCTACCTGGTTGGAATTCCTGGTGGGTTGATGCCCGCCGCCACTCGGGCCGCGTTCCAGGACTGGCTCCGCTTCAGATGCGCAGGGCTGCGCTGTCCTACGAATACCGCTGGCCCGATCACTCAGGCCGCCTGACTGCATTTCAGGTGAAGAGTTTGGGGGGATTTGAGCGGCAGTTTTACTATACCCAGACCGCCTGGCTGAGTGATTTGGTACAGGAGGTAACCACCGGGATCAATACTCGGGTTAGGGGGGTGGAATGGGGGCATTCTTGGTTGCTCTCACCGGAGTGGACACTGGATCTGGCTCTTGCCCTGATGGAGGCCCGCTATACCTCTGACGCGGCGCTTGAACTTTATTTTGATGACTCAGCCGCTTTGGCTGGGGCAGTGACTTCCCCTTTGGATTTTGGAGCGGTGCGCTGGAAAGAACAGCCCCAAGCGGTGGGTCCCAAACAGGCTGCTGGACTCTCTTTGAATTACCGCAGTCCTCGGTATTGGTGGGCTTCGATGAGGTGGCACCGATTTGCCCAAGCCCAACTCGCCCCCGCCAAATTGCGTTTTACCGATCCCTTTTTCCTGGACGCCGAGACCCTGTTGCCTCTTCAAGGGATTACGCCCCAACAAGCCCAGGCGGTGAGGAACCATCCAGACCTACCTACCACCTACCTCACCCACCTGAGCGCTGGCAAATCCTGGCTCAAAAACAACCACTACCTCAGTGTTTTCCTGAGTGTCAACAACCTGTTGGACACCGATTATTTCACGGGAGGATTTCAATCTTCGCGCTTGGGCACTTATACGGCTCAGCTACAAGACCTCAAAGGCGGGCGCCCCATCTTTGGCACTTCCTACTGGTTGGGCGCCCGCCGCAACTTTTTTCTCAACCTATCCTATCGATTCTGATGATCTATTTATTCCGTTTTTCTGGTTTTTGGGGTGGAGCGATTTCCCTGTCCGCTTTGTTGCTGACTGCTTGTATTCCGCATCAGTATCCTGACTTTACCTTGAACTGTGCTCAGGACGCTCCTAATTTGACGGCCTGGTCAGAATTGGCTGCTCTAGCTGGTGATGGGGTGGTGGCTGTCAGCGACTCGCTCTGGATCGAGGGCATCGTGGTTTCCTCAGATCGCCAAGGCCAATACTTTGGCGAGTTAATCCTCCAACCCACCACACGCCAAGCGGCGTTTAACGCAGCCGCCCAAAATGTGTCCACTCCAAGCTCCACAGGGCCCTATGTCGCCCCACCTAGTCAAGCCTGGGTGCTTCAGGTAGAGGGTTTTTCCCTGTTTCAGCGCTATCCACCCGGCAGTATCTGGCGTTTGCAGCTCAAAGATTTATCCCTGGAAGTCAAACGCGGTATTCTGCAGGTAGGCAGCACCTGGCCGGTATTTGGCAACCCTGCTTTGGGTCGCCTTCCTTTGGGGGTCTTGTCCACCAAAATGCAGCGGATCTGCACAGATGAGTCTCCACCTCTGGTCCACACGCATTTAGGCGCTTTGGATACCCTCACCTTGGGCAGTTGGGTGGTGCTGGATTCGGCGGCCTTGACCCCCGAGTTGAGGGACACTCCATTGGCCACAGAAGGGGTGGACAGCTTTAAGACCCTAATAGACTGCCAGGAGCGTACGGCTGAATTATGGACCTCAGGTTACGCGGATTTTCGGGATTCAGTGCCCGCTCAGATGGGGTCTATGCGCGCTCTATGGTGGGTGCGCAACCAGAAAAAAGTGTTGGTGATGGAGCGCTATTCCGATTGGACCCAGCACGAGGTGCCTTGTCCCCAAGTGCCCCATACCCTGGAGACCGACGCGGTGTTTATCTCCGAGCTGGCCGATCCGGTCAACGACACCAAAGGGCGATTTATCGAACTTTACAACCACGGCGATGTCGTGGTACCCCTGAGGGATTGGTCCTTGGTGCGTTATACCAATGATGCATCAGTGCCTAGCCATACGCTGCGCTTTACCACCCAACGGATCCAGCCCCACAGCACTCTGGTGATCGGGGTGGATGAGGCGGGATTTGCCTCCCTGTACGGAAGAGCTCTTGATTTGTTGGCTACCACCAGCTCCGCCGCTGGATCCAATGGGGATGACAACACGGTTTTGTTGGGCCCTTCTGGGGCGGTGGTCGATGTTTTTGGAGTTCCCGGTGTAGATGGGACGGGTACGGCGAGCGATTATGAAGATGGGCGCGCCATAAGGCGCGCCTACATCACAAGGGGTTATTCCCAATACGAACCCAGTCAGTGGAGGGTGTTTAACCGCAGAGGGGGGGCTGGGACCACCCAACAAACCCATACAGCACCAGGGGATTTTAGTCCCTTTGTGCACGAGGTAGATTAACTAGTCAGGAGGCCTGGTGGATTATTTATCCAGATTTTTTTTGATTTTGTTCGAGGTGTCGAAGATCAACAGCAGCACTAGGGCTGCCAACGCGCCAATAGCTGAACCCAGCGGAATCAAGTTGCTGTCCGCAAACAGACGATCGTAATTCACCTGAGTCAGGTTGAAGATAGCCAAGGCGATGGAAAGGAAAATCAGGACGTAAAACAGGTACTTGTTCATGTCAGTTTAGGATTAAAATAGGTTGTTTACGTTGGCTGCAAAAAGCTTGACCGCAATCGCCAACAGGACGACACCAAAAACTTTGCGGATCACTCCAATCCCATTTTTCCCCAATACGCGCTCTATTTTGGTGGAGGATTTGAGTACGATATAGACAAAAATCATGTTGATGACAATGGCCACAATAATGTTTTGCACCTGGTACTCAGCGCGCAAGGACAACAAAGTGGTGATGGTACCAGCGCCAGCAATCAAGGGAAATGCGATGGGCACAATCGAAGCAGTTTCAGGGACGTCGTCTTTGTAGAGGGTGATTCCCAAGACCATTTCGATAGCGAGGAAGAAAATAATCAAGGAACCCGCTACGGCAAATGAGCTCACATCGATCCCGATCAGTTTTAGGATTTTTTCTCCGACGAAGAGGAAGGCGATCATGATGACGGCAGCCACCACTGAGGCTTTTTCGGATTGGATGTGGCCGACCTTGTTGCGCAAACCAATGATGACGGGAATACTGCCCACAATATCAATCACGGCAAATAACACCATGCTGGCAGTAGCAATTTCTTTGAAATTCAAGACCATAGGAACTGGAGTTTTAACGGGTCAAAGGTAGGAATTTTCCTATCTTTGGCGCTACAATTCCCGCTATGTTTCAACTACAAGACACTCTGGTTTCCGAGGATCTCATCGACTACGACTTCGTATGCAATTTAAACGCCTGTAAAGGGGCCTGTTGCATCGACGGGGATGCGGGTGCTCCTGTCGAGGAAGAAGAGACGGCGATCTTGGAACGCATTTTCCCCCAAGTACGCCCCTTCCTCACCCCAGAGGGCATTGAGGCCATTGAAGCTCAAGGTACCTGGGTGATCGGCAGCGATGGAGAGAAAGAGACGCCTTTAGTCGGGGGAGCTGCGTGCGCCTATGTGGTCGTTGGACCAAACGGCATCACCCATTGCGGGATTGAAGCAGCCTACAATGCGGGAGCAGTGGATTGGCGCAAGCCGGTTTCATGTCACTTATACCCTGTGCGCACCCGCGCCTATGAAACATTTACCGCGGTGAATTACCACCAATGGCAGATCTGCACACCGGCCTGCACGTTGGGCCAATCCCTACAAGTTCCCGTATACCAATTTGTTAAAGAAGCCCTGATTCGAAAGTTTGGACAGGCTTGGTACGACGAGCTTTGCCTGGTGGCTGAAGAGTACAAAAAACAGCAGTCTTAAGGTTTTCCGACAGGGGTAAAAAATCCCTTTTTTGGGTCAGCCCAACCCCAGCATGGGGTGGGGGACATTTCAACATGAGGTGTTAAAAACTTCAATGTTAAATCGTTGCTTTCGCCTTTTTGAAGCAGGTGCTTTTAACCATCTTTGTGATTCGCGATTTTCCATTTTTAACTTCAAATTCAAACGTCATGTCTGCACAGATTGAGCCCATTTTAGCCGAGAACAAGGAACGTTTTGTGATCTTCCCGATCAAGCACAACGATATTTGGCAGTTGTATAAATCCTGCGAAGCCTCTTTTTGGACGGCTGAAGAAATCGATTTGCACCAGGATTTGACCGATTGGAGTGAAAAATTGAACGACGACGAGCGTTACTTTATCAAACACATCCTGGCGTTTTTTGCGGCTTCTGACGGAATCGTCAACGAAAACCTGGCTGAAAACTTTGTCAATGAGGTACAGTACCCAGAAGCTAAGTTTTTCTACGGTTTTCAAATCATGATGGAAAACATCCACTCAGAGACGTATTCTTTGTTGATCGATACGTATGTGAAAGACGAAAAAGAGAAGCACTTGCTGTTTACAGCGATTGAAAACTTTCCAGCGATCAAGAAAAAAGCTGATTGGGCACTTAACTGGATTGGTTCGGAGAGTTTTGCAGAGCGATTGATAGCATTTGCCGCGGTGGAAGGGATCTTCTTCTCCGGAGCTTTCTGCTCTATTTTCTGGTTGAAAAAACGCGGATTGATGCCCGGATTGACCTTCTCCAATGAGTTGATCTCCAGAGATGAGGGAGTGCATTGCGATTTTGCAGTGCATTTGCACAACCACCACTTGATCAACAAGGTACCTCAAGCGCGTATCCGAGAGATCATTGTCAACGCTTTGGATATCGAGCGCGAGTTTATCACCGAATCCCTACCTGCTAGTTTGATTGGCATGAATGCCAAGTTGATGACGCAATACCTAGAGTTTGTCACCGACCGTTTGTTGGTGGAATTGGGATGTCCTAAGGAATACAACGCGACCAACCCATTTGACTTTATGGATATGATCTCGCTTCAAGGAAAAACCAACTTCTTTGAAAAGCGTGTCTCCGAGTACCAAAAAGCCGGAGTTAAAATTCAGGACGACAATTCTGGAGACCAATTCAGCTTCGACGCAGATTTTTAGTCCTGCAACACCCAATCACCCAACCAAACCCTTGGCCTTATGTATGTAATTAAAAGAGACGGAAAGCAGCAACCCGTCATGTTTGACAAAATCACCCAACGCATCAGACAACTGTGCTATGGGCTGAACGAACGTGTTGATCCACTAAAAGTAGCCTTGCGCGTGATCGAAGGTTTGTACGATGGGGTAACCACGTCTGAGTTGGACAATCTAGCGGCTGAAGTAGCGGCCACCATGACCACTACCCACCCAGATTTTGCTAAACTAGCGGCGCGTATTTCTATTTCTAACCTGCACAAGAACACCAAAAAATCATTCTCTGAAACCATGGCAGACCTCTACAACTACGTGAATCCACGTACGGGTAAGCCAGCTGGTTTGATTGCTGATGATGTGTTTCAGGTCATCCAAGAAAATGCTGAATTTTTGGATGCAACCATCATTTACAACCGCGATTTTAACTACGATTACTTTGGGTTTAAAACATTAGAGCGCTCTTATCTGCTCAAATTGAACGGGACGATTGTCGAGCGTCCACAGCATATGTTGATGCGCGTTTCTGTGGGTATTCACCTGGGAGATCTAGACTCTGTGGTGGAGACCTACAACTTGATGTCCAAAAAATATTTTACCCACGCGACGCCTACACTGTTCAACTCTGGAACGCCGAAGCCACAGATGTCTTCTTGCTTCTTGCTCCAGATGAAAGACGACAGCATCGAGGGGATCTACGATACGCTCAAACAGACCGCCAAGATTTCGCAATCTGCGGGTGGAATCGGTCTGTCTATCCACAATATTCGCGCCACCGGATCTTATATTTCCGGAACCAATGGTACCTCCAACGGGATTGTGCCCATGTTGAAAGTGTTCAATGACACAGCCCGCTACGTGGATCAAGGAGGTGGAAAACGCAAGGGAAGTTTTGCGATTTACATCGAGCCTTGGCACGCCGACATCATGGATTTCTTGGACCTAAAGAAAAACCACGGCAAAGAGGAAATGCGCGCCCGCGATTTGTTCTACGCCATGTGGATTTCCGATTTGTTTATGAAACGCGTGGAGGCCAATGCGGACTGGACACTGATGTGCCCCAACGAGTGCCCGGGTCTCTACGATACCCACTCTGAGGAATTTGAGGCTTTGTACACCAAGTATGAGTCTGAAGGCCGAGGACGTAAAACCGTCAAGGCTCGCGAGCTTTGGGAGAAAATCCTCGAGTCGCAAATCGAAACAGGAACCCCCTACATGCTCTTTAAAGATGCGGCCAACCGCAAGAGCAACCAAAAAAACCTGGGGACCATCCGCTCTTCCAACTTGTGCACCGAAATCATGGAGTACACCGCTGCCGACGAGGTGGCTGTGTGTAACCTAGCTTCGATTGCCCTACCTATGTTTGTCAAGGACGGTAAGTTTGACCACAAAGAGCTCTTTAGGGTAACCAAACGCGTGACCCGTAACCTAGATCAGGTTATCGACCGAAACTATTACCCAGTAATCGAGGCGGAAAACTCCAACATGCGCCATAGACCTGTAGGTCTAGGGGTACAGGGATTGGCCGATGCCTTTATCATGCTCCGCATGCCGTTTACCTCAGATGAGGCCAAACAGCTCAACCAAGAAATCTTTGAAACCCTATATTTTGCTGCATTGACCGCTTCTATGGAAATGGCCAAAGAAAAAGGCAAATATTCCAGCTATGAAGGTTCTCCCATCTCTGAGGGAATCTTCCAATACCAGATGTGGGGACTCAAAGACGAAGAGCTTTCCGGACGTTGGGACTGGGCCAAGCTTCGCAAAGATGTACTCAAGCACGGGGTGCGCAACTCTCTGTTGGTCGCTCCGATGCCGACAGCCTCTACCTCACAGATTTTGGGCAACAACGAGTGTTTCGAGCCCTACACTTCCAATATCTATACCCGACGCGTACTCTCCGGAGAGTTTATCGTGGTGAACAAACACCTCTTGGAGGATTTGGTAGACCGCGGATTGTGGGACGAGCAGATGAAGCAAGAGCTCATGAGAGCTAATGGTTCTATCCAACACATCGACGGCATTCCACAAGACCTGAAGGAACTGTACAAGACCGTTTGGGAAATGAGCATGAAAGACATTATCGACATGGCTCGCCACCGCGGTTACTTTATCGATCAAAGTCAATCCCTTAACTTGTTTATGGAGAATGCCAACTTCTCTAAATTGACTTCGATGCACTTCTATGCCTGGAAAAATGGCTTAAAAACAGGGATGTACTACCTGCGCACCAAATCAGCCGTGGATGCGATTAAGTTCACCTTGGACAACACCAAGAAAAAAGAAGTACCTGTCAGTGTAGCTGCTGAAGCTGAGGTAGAGGCAGCCACACCAAAACCAGCACAGGCGGCCATGCCTGCACCTAAACCCGAAGCTTCTCAAGCCGCACAGCAGACGGTGGATATCGAGCCCATGACCGCTGAGGAAATGAAGGCTTTGATTGCCCGAGCAAAAGAAGGCCAAGGCGATGACGATTGTATCATGTGTGGTTCCTAAGTCAAGCGCTGAGCCCACGACATAAAAAAACCCCCAACCAATAGGTTGGGGGTTTTTTATTTGAAAAACAAACCAAAAACTACAAGGAATATACTTTTCCTTGGGTGAGTTCCTGAAGGTTACCACAGGCAATCCACTGTCCAGGTACTGGATCATAAGCCAAGTGTTGCTCGCCAACCACTTCGCTGTTTTTGTAGGCCCAAATAGCTGTACCTCGGATTTCTGAAGCCCAGGCAGCGGCTTCTGCCATGCCTCCGGTCAGGGCGGCACGCGCTTCAGCGCTGATTTTTAGGGTAGCAGCCAAGACTACATCCACATCTGCCTCGGTGAGATCAGCAGGACTGGATTTGCCGCTGCTCGCCAAAGCTTCGGCGATAAATGCGTCTAATCCTTTTAGCGATTTAGGTTGGTCTTCAGCAGGCACCGTTTCAGCCAGTAATTTATCCACGAATTGGGGAATATTTACTTCTGAAGCCGAAGGGCTGTCTGTTTTTGGGAGCATCACATCTACGACTAGCGTGAGCACGTGTGCTTGGTTAGCAGAGAGCAATACTGGGGTCCAAGGCAAGGAGGCCTCAGAAGTACAGCTCTGTAAGATGCTCAATAGGGTAGGAGTGGCTACGGCATAACCGAAACCGAGTCCTAGGTTTTTGAGGGCGACTCTTCTATCCATTACAATAATCCTTTTTTAAGTTGTTCTGCAGCAAAGTTGGCTGCTCTTGCCGTAAAGGCCATATAAGTCAATGAGGGGTTCACGCAAGCAGCCGAAGTCATAAAGGCGCCATCGGTCACAAACACATTAGGACAACCGTGTACTTGGTTGTTTTTGTTCACCACAGAGGTTTTTGGATCTGCACCCATACGGGCTGTACCCATTTCGTGAATTCCCAAACCAATACCGTGTTGGGCAGGGTTGTCGTAGCCTACGATGTCTTTAAATCCAGCAGCTTCCAACATTTCAACGGCAGCGGACTTCATGTCCTCGCGCATTTTCATCTCGTTGTCGCGGAATTTAGTTTCAAAGGTAAGCGTGGGTAGTCCCCACTGATCGAGGTTTTCGTAGTCCAGGGTAAATCGGTTGGCTGGATCTGGAAGAATTTCGCCGAAGCCCATAATTCCAAAAGTCCACGCTCCAGGTTGCATTACTGCTTCTTTAAGCTCTTTTCCGTAACCTGCTTCAGCGATTAAGCTAGACCAGTCACCGCGAGAGGCACCTCCTTGGTAACCGAAACCGCGCAAATAGCTGCGTTTTTCCTGTCCTTTGAGGTTGACAAAACGAGGGATATACACCCCGTTAGGTCTGCGTCCTTTAAAGTATTCGTCTAAGTGTCCTTCTACTTTTCCTGAAGCACCTACACCGAGTTGGTGGTCCATAATGTTGCGGCCTAATTGGTCTGAATCGTTGCCCAATCCATTGGGGAAACGGTCTGACTTGGATTGCATCAATATGGCTGCTGAAGCAATAGCTGAAGCGCACAAGAAAACCACTTTGGCTTTAAATTCAAAGGTCTCTTTGGTCAATTGATCTACAACCTTAACTCCAGAAGCCTTGCCAGTAGCCGCATCGTAAATTACTTCAGATACGATAGAGTCGACACGCAAGGTCAGGTTACCTGTTTTGGCTGCTGCGGGTAGCGTAGATGAGTTACTGCTGAAGTATCCGCCAAAGGGACATCCGCGCATACAGCGATTGCGGTATTGGCACTGAGTTCTGCCGTCAAATTCTTTTTCAGAAGTAGTGATGTGGGCAGTACGTCCTGGGGTTACCACGCGACCCAAAGAAGCTACTGATTCTTTGAAGTGTTTTTCCACACAGTTAAGGTCCATAGCAGGAAGGAATTTACCGTCAGGTAAAATATCCAAGCCCAAATTTTCCCCACTTACACCGATGAATTCTTCTACTTTGTCGTACCAGGGTGCGATGTCCTTGTAGCGCACTGGCCAGTCTACGGCTATGCCGTCCTGGGCGTTGGCTTCAAAATCCATATCGCTCCAGCGATAGGATTGACGACCCCACATGATCGAGCGTCCACCTACGTGGTAACCGCGCATCCAGTCAAATCGATACCCTTCTTTTTCATTGTAGGGGTGATCGATGTCGTCGACAAAAAAATGTCTGTGTGCTGGATCCGTAGTGTATCCAGTTCTGGCCTGCTTGAGTTGGCGAGAGCGCTCCTCAGGAGTAGCGCGCTGACCGTTAGGGAAGTCCCAAGGATCCATGTTGGCAGTGTGGTAGTCTTCGATGTGCTTAATCATGCGTCCACGCTCCAAGACCAAGGTCTTTAGACCGTTTTCACACAATTCCTTGGCAGCCCATCCACCGCTAATTCCCGAACCAACAACAATCGCGTCGTAGGATTGTTGCTCTTCGTTGTAGAAAAACTTACTCATTGATTGTGGTTTAAGGTGTTTTTAGTTTGTGTTGAGAAGGCTAAATATAAATAAATTTTTTACTTTGGGCTGGGTTATTTTGTACCAAAATTACCTCCTCTACCGATTGAAAAGGACATATTTGTATCTTCAAACGGTCAAACTAAACCAACTCTATGAAAAAAATCAATTTATGGACACAGATCGCCCGTCGCGCTTTGTGGGTCATGGCTGCGTTTCTTGTTTTGGGCGCATGCAAACCAAAAGACACCGGGACTGGGGATGCACCTCAAGCCACAGCCCAAGATTCTATCCGACTCTCACTGGCCCAATGGTCGATGCACCGCATGATTTGGGAACAGGGCGTTGATCCATACAGTTTTGCTGAAAAGGCTCACGCTTGGGGCTTTGAAGGTTTAGAGTATGTGAGTTCATTATACTATAAGGAGCTGGAAGCCCAGGGGTTTTCAGCAGAAGCTATGGCAGCATTTGTAGCCAAGTCTAATGAAGCAGCCCAGGCATACGGCATGAAGAACTTATTGATCATGATTGACGGTCAAGGCAACTTGGCGGCAGAATCTGCTGATGAGCGAAAAGCTGCGGCAGAAAACCACCACAAGTGGGTAGATGCCGCGGCAGCTATGGGTTGTCATTCAATTCGGGTGAACCTGGCTGGTTCAGAAGATCCCACTGTATGGGTACCTGCGGCAGCCGATGGATTAAAGCAATTAGCTACCTATGCCGCGACCAAAAACATCCATGTGATTGTAGAAAATCACGGAGGTTTGTCTTCCAACGCAGCCATGCTCGCTCAGGTGATGACCGAAGTCGGCATGGACAACTGTGGTACCTTGCCTGATTTTGGTAATTTCTGTATCCGACGAGCTGATCCTGCCGATTGGGGTTCTGGTTGTGCCGAGACCTATGATCGCTACCAAGGGGTTCAGGAGATGATGCCCTTTGCCAAGGCGGTCAGCGCCAAGTCCCACGACTTTGACGAGCAAGGCAACGAGATCAATACGGATTATGCGCGGATGATGGGATTGGTCATCGACGCGGGATATCGCGGTTTTGTCGGGGTGGAATACGAAGGAAGTACGCTCACTGAGGAAGCCGGCATTTTGGCCACTAAAGCGCTTTTGGAAAAAGTGTTGGGCAGAACTTCCACGGCAACACACGCCACGGATACACATTAATGGAACCGCTGAACGGACTAATTAAATCAACCAAGATCAACTAAAATCAACCAATTTTACCTATGAATACGACCACTAAAATTCAATTGTCTGTCATGATGTTCCTCGAATTTTTTATTTGGGGGGGCTGGTTTGTCACATTAGGCACTTTTATGGGCAACAATTTAGGCGCCACCGGTGCGGAAACTGGCATGGCATTTTCTACCCAGTCCTGGGGGGCCATCATCGCACCTTTTATTATCGGATTGATCGCCGACCGATATTTTAATGCCGAACGCATCTTGGGGGTACTTCACCTTTTTGGGGCGGTCATGATGTATCAAATGTATCAGTCCAGCGACTTCGCTACGTTCTATCCTTATGTATTGGGGTATATGATCGCCTATATGCCGACTTTAGGTTTGGTAAACTCTATTTCCTTTAACCAGATGAAAGACCCAGCCAAAGAGTTTTCTGTGGTGCGTGTATTTGGCACCATTGGTTGGATAGCTGCTGGACTAGCGATCAGCTATGTATTTTTATGGGATACCACCGAAGCACTGCAAGCGGGCTTGTTGAAAAACACCTTTTTGATGGTGGCTATCGCTTCAGCGGTATTGGGCGTTTTTTCGTTTACCCTGCCTAAAAACCCACCAAAAGCTCAGGCAGAGGGCCAAAGCATCAGTGCTATATTAGGTTTGGACGCCCTGAAGTTGCTGGCCAACCGCAATTTCTTGATGTTTTTTATCGCTTCGATCTTGATCTGTATTCCGCTGGCGTTTTACTACCAAAATGCCAACCCATTTTTGGCGGAGATCGGTGTCGCTAATCCCACGGGGAAAATGACGATAGGCCAGATGTCCGAAGTGTTTTTTATGTTGTTGCTGCCTTTCTTCTTTAAGCGGTTTGGGTTTAAAACCACGTTGATTGCGGGGATGGTGGCCTGGACGTTGCGCTACGTATTGTTTGCCTTTGGGGATGCCGGAGCACAATCGTACATGCTTATCTTGGGTATTGCGCTTCACGGGATTTGCTATGACTTTTTCTTTGTTTCCGGACAGATTTATACCGATTCCAAAGCGGGAGATCAGTACAAGAGCGCTGCTCAAGGCTTGATTACCTTAGCGACATATGGTGTTGGGATGTTGGCTGGTTTCTGGGTTGCTGGACAAATTACAGATGCCTATTTGTTGTCCGACGGGACCCATGATTGGGCACAGATATGGTTATTCCCTGCAGGATTTGCCTTTGCGGTGATGTTGTTGTTTGCCCTGTTCTTTAAAAATGAAAAAATAGAATACAAGGCCTAATCCTTGTTGAATCAATACGCATGAAAAAAATACGCTTAGGAATTTTAGGTGGGGGCGGTGACTCCCTGATTGGGGTACTCCATAGAGTGGCCTCGTTCATCAATGACAATTATGAAATTACGGGGGCCGTGTTCAATCCTGTATGGGAAGAAAACATCGGATTTGCTGAGAAAATCGGTATACCCACCAACCGTATCTACAAAGATTTTGATACGCTGATTGCGGAAGAATTAAAGCTCCCTGCGGATGAGCGCATCCAGGTCTGTTCCATATTGACGCCTAACTTCCTGCATTTTCCCATGGCCAAAAAGCTGTTGGAAAACGGTTTTCACGTGATATGTGAGAAGCCGATGACCAATACCTACGAAGAAGCTAAGATTTTGGCAGACTTGGTCGCTAAAACAGGGCTTCATTTTGCGTTAACCCACACCTACACGGGTTATCCGTTGGTGCGTCAACTCCGCGAGATGGTCCACAGTGGGGCCATAGGCAAGGTGCAAAAAGTAGATGTGCAGTACTATCAAGGTTGGATCAACCCCATCATCCACGACAAAGAAAAGCGTTCTACCACTTGGCGGCTTGACCCCACCAAGGCGGGTATCAGCTGCTGTATGGGCGATATCGGTACCCATGCGTTCAATATGGTGGAATACACCACCGGACTGCGGGTTACCTCATTGCTGGCGGACTTAAACTATTTGTACGAAGACAACCAAATGGATATTGACGGCAACGTGCTATTACGCCTTCAAGGTGGGGTAAAAGGGGTGTTGCGCGCTAGTCAAATCGCTACTGGAGAAGAAAACGGATTAAAGATTTCGGTCTATGGAGATCGAGGTGGTTTGACCTGGGAACAGGAAAACCCTAACCGATTATTGGTCCGCTCTGATGACGGTGCTTTACAGGTATATACCCCAGGTCACTCCTATAATTCTGCCCTATCGCTCGGCGGCACTAAACTGCCTCCGGGACACCCTGAAGGTATTTTTGACGCGATGGCCAATATCTATTTGGGTATGGCTAGAGCCATCCGCCAACAAAACCCTCATGTGGCAGAGTTCCCCACCGTGATCGATGGGGTTCGCGGATTGAATTTTATCGAAAGTACCGTTGCCTCTCAAAAAGGAGGCAATGTTTGGATTGACTTAGATCAACAATCATAAGCATGAAAACAATCAAAGGACCTGCGCTGTTTTTGGCGCAATTTGTCGACAGCAAAGCCCCGTTTAATACTTTGGACGGTATGTGCCAATGGGCCGCAGATTTGGGCTACAAAGGCATACAAATACCTACTTGGGAGCGATTTTTGATCGACTTGGACTTGGCCGCTGAGAGTCAAGACTACTGCGATGAGCTCAAAGGGAGAATTGCTGGTTATGGATTGGAGATTACTGAATTATCGACGCATCTGCAAGGCCAATTAGTAGCCGTCAACCCGGCCTATGATTCGATGTTTGACGCATTTGCCCCAGACGCGGTGAAAAACAATCCCAAAGCGAGAACTGAGTGGGCCGTGGATACGGTAAAAAAAGCGGCTACCGCAAGTAGACGTTTGGGTCTGAAGGCCCACGCTACTTTTTCTGGCGCCTTGCTTTGGCATACGATGCATCCCTGGCCACAGCGCCCCAAAGGATTAGTGGAACTCGGGTTTAGCGAACTAGCCAAAAGATGGATGCCTATCCTGAATCATTTTGATGCTGAAGGAGTGGATGTTTGTTACGAGATTCACCCCGGTGAGGACCTTCATGACGGGGATACTTTTGAGCGGTTTTTGGCGGCTACGGGCAACCACAAACGCGTGAATATTCTCTACGACCCCAGCCACTTTGTGCTGCAACAGTTAGATTACATCACCTATATCGATCACTACCATTCGTTTATCAAAGCTTTCCACGTAAAGGATTCCGAGTTTAACCCTACAGGGAAAAAAGGAGCCTTTGGCGGATATAACGATTGGTCGGAGCGCGCTGGTCGCTACCGTTCATTGGGTGATGGACAGATTGATTTCAAGACTATTTTTTCCAAATTAACCCAGTACGGCTGTGATGTTTGGGCGGTATTGGAGTGGGAGTGCTGCATCAAGAGTCCTGAACAGGGAGCTCGTGAAGGTGCGCCGCTGATCAAAAGCCACATCATCGAAGCAACTCAGAAAGTATTTGACGATTTTGCTGGTGGAGCCACAGACCAAGCACAACTCAAACAAATTTTAGGTATATAAATCAACTAAACCAACGCAAACGATATGAAAAAAACAATGACATTGGCCCTGGCACTGATCGGATTGGTTGCCTGTAAGGACAAAGAAGCCCAAGCAAACACGGAAGACATCACTTTTCTGCAAGCAGGAGAGCAAGACGGTTGGGAATCTCTTTTTGACGGAAAAAGCTTTGCTGGCTGGCACGCCTATAACGGTGGAGCTGAGTTAAACGGTTGGGTCATCCAAGAGGAGGCCATGCATTTTGATCCGAATGCGCGTACCGAGAAAAAATCAGCCAACATAGTCAGCGACCAGGAGTTCACCGATTTTGAGTTGAGCATTGATTGGAAGATTGCTCAAGCGGGTAACTCAGGAATTATGTGGTCTGTAGTCGAGGACGCTGCTTATGGCGAGCCCTACTTAACGGGTCCAGAAATTCAGGTTTTGGACGATGCAGAACACCCTGATTCATTCGTGGGTGACGGCAAGCACAAAGCAGGTGCTTTGTACGACATGATCGCTCCAGCCGTAGCTGCGGTAAAACCTTTTGGGGAGTGGAACACCTGTGTGATCCATATAGACCACAAAGAGAACCTAGGCTGGGTGACTTTAAACGGCACAGAAACCGCTCGTTTTCCTGTTCAAGGTCCTGAGTGGGAGGCGATGGTCGCTGGGTCAAAGTTTGCTGATTGGGGTGCATTTGGCGCTTCAGCTACAGGGAGAATAGCCCTGCAAGACCACGGAGATAAAGTGTGGTATAAAAACATTAAAATCAAAAGACTTCATGAGTAGTTCTTGGTACCAACGCCCACTTCGGTGGGCGTTTTACTTGACCCTTGTCAGTTTTGTCAGCTGTGCCACTTCTGAGAGCGACGGATGGACCCCGCTTTTTAACGGAACGGATCTTGCTGGTTGGAAGGTGTATCAGGGGCCACGGGAGGCCAATGCTCCAGGTGATTACAACGGATGGATCGCGGTAGATAGCGTGTTGGTTTTTGATCCTGCGCGTCGAACTACCCCTGCACCAGCCTCTATCATCACCGAAAAATCCTATACCAACTTTGAACTTTCACTCGAGTGGATGGTGGATCCGCAGACCAATTCTGGGGTACTTTTTGGTATTCAAGATTTACCTGAGTTTGAACAATTATACCATACAGGTGTCGAGATTCAGGTGTTGGACGACGAGTGGACCGACTATATTGAGCAGCGCGGTGATATCAACAGGGCTGCATCTCTATACAATTTGATGCCCCCAAGCGCCTTGGTGGCCAAGCCCACAGGAGCCTGGAATCACTACTTATTGCATGTGGACCATAAGTTAAACGAAGGCTTTTTGGTGTTTAACGGAGTGGAGGTGCTCAGGTTTCCCGTTCACGGCCCTGAGTGGGAAGCCATGGTAGCGAACTCAGGATTTGCTGACTGGCCTGGTTTTGGTCGTTTTCAGACCGGACACATCGGACTTCAAGAACACGGAGGAATGGTCGCGTACAGACGGATTAAAATCAAGGAATTACCTGAGTAATTGACTTCCTTTTTTCCGCTTTGGTTAGCTGCGGTAAAAATTCATTCGGTCGATGTAGGTCCATACCGCTTCTGGCAGGTAGGGCTGTACACTGTGGCCCTGGGCAATCGCAGCGCGAATAAAACTCGATGAAATTTCGACCACTGGAGCGTCTAACCAATGTACGCTCGGGTGGTTTTTGTATTCTGTAGGGAGACTAGTGGTGTCCAAACGCGGGTACACGTAAATGGGATAGTGTTCTAGGATAAACGAGGCGTTGTTCCACTTGTGGAGGTGGGTCAGGTTGTCCGCCCCCATCAACAGGGAAAAGGTGTATTTGCCGCTGTATTTTTCTTCTAAAGCCACCAAAGTATGTGCCGTGTAGTTGGGTTGAGGCATACCAAATTCTATCGTGGACACCGAAAATTTTGGATAAGGCTCGATGGCTTCCAACAGCAGTTGGTGTCTGTGGTGGTTGTCCAACAGGGACTGTTTGGTTTTAAACGGACTTTGGGGGGTGACCACAAACCACACTTCATCCATCTGGGTGTATTCCAACCAATGGTGAGCTAGGATGAGGTGTCCGATGTGTACCGGGTTAAAGGTGCCAAAAAACAGTCCGATGTTTTTCATCGCTTTGGGTTATTGATCCAGGAATTGACGCACCAAAGCAACAGCCTCCTTTTTGGCGGTTTCCAGGTCGTCATTGCGCAAAATAAGGTCAAACTGCGGAGCTGTAGCTAGCTCTACAGAGGCCTTCGCGATGCGCATGTTTATTTTTTCTTCAGGTTCAGTACTGCGCTCTTTGAGTCTTCGCTTCAGCTCATCCACACTCGGAGGCTTGACAAATACAGCTAGGGTGCGCTCGGGAAACTTGTTCTTGATCCTCAATCCTCCAGCCACATCGATATCAAAGATCACGTGCTTTCCTTGGGCCCACAGGCGTTCCACCTCTGATTTTAGGGTGCCGTAAAAGTGGTCCCGGTAGACTTCTTCCCATTCGATAAAGTCTTCGTTTTTGATGTGTTGTTTGAACTCCTCAGCGGTTTTGTAGTAGTAGTGCACACCTTCTTGTTCATCGCCACGAGGCGCTCTTGAGGTAGCGGATACCGAAAAGGCCAGGTTGAGTTCATCTTGAGCCAATAGGTGCCGCACCAAAGTGGTTTTACCACTGCCGGAGGGTGCTGAAAAAATAATCAGTTTGCCTTCAAATGCCATTAGAGCGCGTTGAGTAGTTGTTCTTTTATTTTTTCCAGTTCGTCCTTCATCTGCACCACGAGTTGTTGCATGGGGGCATAATTGGCTTTTGAACCGGTGGTGTTGATCTCACGACCTATTTCTTGGGTGATGAAGCCCAGTTTTTTCCCGCAGTCCGATTCGTTGTTCATGGTCGCCTCAAAATAGTCCAAGTGGTTGCCCAGTCGGAGCTTTTCCTCGGCGATATCGTATTTTTCGATGTAGTAAATCAGTTCTTGTTCAAATCGGTTTTGGTCGACTTCGGTTTGGAGCGCGGCCAATCCTTTTTCCAAACGCGTTTTTACTCCTTGTACGCGCTCGGGGTCCATGGTAGTGACCTGGTGAAGCAGGTCACGAATGATGCCGATGCGCATCCCAAACTCTTCGGCCAATACCTGCCCTTCAGCAGAGCGGAAACCGACTAAATCATCCAAGGCGCCTTCGATCAATTGCTGTACCTGGGCGAGTTCAGCTTCATCCGCTTCGTATTGGGATTGGGTGAGTGTATCCGGTAACCTGAGCGCCATAGCGAGCAGCTCCTGGGGCGCTGCCCCGGGAGCAAGTGCGCCAAGTTGTTCCATATACTGAGTGACCACAGAGGTTTGCACTTGAGCGGACGGGGCAGCGCCTGTTTTCTCCACATAGATGCCAGCGTCGATTTTTCCGCGCACCAAGCGGTCAGAGATGCGTTTACGCCACTCGATTTCCATCGATTTATACGCGTTGGGGAGTCTGAGGTTGAGGTCAATCCCCTTGCTGTTGAGGGATTTGATTTCGACGGATATTTTTTGGCCGCCGTAGTCAATTACGCGTTTGCCATAGCCCGTCATCGATTGTATCATGGTGCTTATTTTGGCGCAAAGATAGCAAAATCAGCCCAAGAAGTGGGTTTGTGGGCGAGGATCAAGGCGATCATCGGGTCAGCGCTGCCTCGGATTTTTAAGGCGGCTGTCTCGCCAAAGCGCTGACCCGCAGCGCTGGCCTTTAAGGCCAGCTCAAGCGCTTCGCGCTCGGGTGCGCCCCAGTTCCATTCGATGCCTTGATTTTTGAGGTATTGCTCAAAATCATCGATCCATCCCTCAGGGATTGTTGGTTTTTGCCCCCAGTTTTGTTCGTTAAGCCCCAGCCAATATCCGCGCGCTTGATCCATTTGTTCAAAAACAAAATAGTCGACAAGTCCATACGCTTCCAATTGTTCCACACCCAACAGCCCATCGTCTCCAATGGGCACAAATACGTCCGGGATGATACCACCCCCGCCATAGACTACCTTCCCTTTGGGTGTTTTGTACTTTAGGGAGTCGGCCACTTTGATGCTGTCCATGGATTTTAATTCACCCGAGTGATAGCGGTCCCATAGATCTTCGTATCCCCCGTTTTTGTAGGGTTTTTGAATCGAACGCCCGGTGGGGGTAAAGTAGTAGGCCGTGGTCAGTCGAATGCTGGAACCATCTCCGAGCGGCATTTCCTGTTGCACCAGTCCTTTGCCAAAAGTCCGTCTTCCGATAATCGTACCCAAATCATTGTCCTGCAGTGCGCCCGCGATAATTTCGGCCGCTGAAGCGGTCTGTTCATCAACCAACACATAGACCGGTTTGTTTTCAAACGCCCCACCTGATTTAGCGTTCACTCGCTCGATGGTTTTGTCTTTGGATTGGGTAGAGACTACCTCAGCTCCTTGGGGCAAAAAGTCATCTACTACTTGAATGGCGGGTTCCATAAACCCTCCTGGATTTCCCCTGAGGTCGAGAATTAACGACTGAGCGCCCTTCTTTTTTAACCCCGTCAAGGCTGCTTTGAATTCGGTGTAGGTAGTCGCAGAAAATCGATTGATCTTCATGTATCCCAAGCCTGGGGTCACCATATAGGCTCCATCTACACTGACTAAGGGGATACTACCGCGTTTTATGGGGGCTTCGAATAAGCTGTCATTGGCCTTGCGGTAAACGCCCAGGGTCAATGGACTTCCTTCTACACCTTTTAGGGTACCCACGATTTGATTGCTGGTTAAGCCTTTGCCAAAAAGGGTGTCTTGATCTGCCCACAATATGCGGTCTCCCGATTTTAATCCCGCGCTTGCGCTTGGACCTCCGGGTACTGTTTTGATCACGGCAATACTGTCTTTGTAGACGTAGAAATTGACACCGATACCGACAAAGCTTCCTTTCATCTGCTCAGCGGCCGCTTCGGCCACTTCAGCAGGCAAGTATTGGGAATGGGGATCGAGCTGACTGAGTATGCCTTCTATGGTCTGGTCGACGATGGCCTCCGTATCTACCTGATCCACATAGTAGTTTTCAATTAAGCCTACCAAACGCTTCAATTTTTGCGCTGCAGGACTTTCCTGTTCTACAGCGTAATGCGCTCGAGTCCACAAACGATCCCACCATAGGCCCAGCGCCAGTCCTGAGAGGAACAAAAGGGCAAAAAAAGTGAGTAGTCTTCGGTAGCGCATCAGGGTCTGAAGGGGGTTAATTTATGGATTCAAAAGGGAGGCATTCGAGTTCAACCCCCGCTTTGGCCAAAAACTCTATCCCTGTGGTATCTTTATAGGTGGTGGCGTATACCACCCGTTTGATCCCCGATTGATGGATTAATTTCGCACATTCTTTACAGGGCGACATCGTGATGTACAGCGTGGCGTCTCTGCAGGATTGAGTGGAAGCAGCGACCTTGAGGATGGCATTGGCTTCTGCGTGTAGGACATACCACTTGGTGTATCCATGCTCATCCTCACAGAAGTTTTCAAAACCAGTCGGCGTACCGTTGTACCCGTCGGAGATAATCATGCGGTTTTTGACGATGATTGCACCGACTTGACGGCGCTCGCAGTAGGAGAGAGACCCCCATTCCCTGGCCATTCTGAGGTAAGCTAGGTCGTATTTTCGTTGTTTTTCTGTGGGTTTTTCCATGTTATTCTATGCCCAATAGCGCCAATAGTGTATTCCATTGGAGGGGTAAGGTGAGCAACCCTACCAATAGGGAGCCTCCCCAAATATAGGTTGATTTGCTCAGTTTAAAGGCTTGCGACAGGGACCATCCCAAGAGCAGAACAGCGGTGATGACCGTAATTTGCGCTATTTCCAGTCCAGCGGCAAAGGCCACCAATGGGCCTGCCTGACTTTTTTCCGCTCCCATGAGCATCTTGAAATAGTTGGAAAAACCAAAGCCGTGAATCAACCCAAACAATAGGGTCGCACCCAGGTGAAGGGTCCAATTACCTTGGGGTGTTTCTTTTTTAGCTTGGGCCATATTAAATCCCAGCATCCCCAAAATACTTAAGGGGATCAAAAATTCGATCCAAGTGGTGTTGACTTCAACGATTTGGTATACAGAGAGTGCCAAAGCGGTGCAGTGGGTCAAGGTAAACGCGGTGGCTAGCCAAACGACCCTAAGGCGGTGGGACAAAGAAAAGGGAATGGCCAATGCAGCCAAAAACAATACGTGGTCGTAAGCACTGGGGTCCAAAACATGGGATATGCCCAATTCGAGGTAGAATATAAAGGTATCCATGAGCGTGTCAAAGTCATAAAAATACAAAAAGCGGGGTATTTATAACCCTCTTTCTTTTTGGATCTGTTCGTAGGCAGCTTGCACTTGTTTGAATTTTTCTTCTGCTCCTTTTTTGAGCGCTTCGTCTTGGGTGATCACTCGGTCTGGATGGTATTTTTTGGCCATGTTGCGGTAAGCGTTTTTTACCTCTTGGTCACTAGCGCTTCGGTCAATTTCTAAGATCGCATACGCGCTTTCGGTGGAAGCGACAAACATAGCTTTTACAGACCTAAAATCCAGTGTTTTGATCTGGAGTAAGCTCGCGATTTCAGTGATTTTCTCCAATTCTGGTACAGAAATCTGTCCGTCGGTCTGGGCCAATCCAAACAGAAAATGGACTAATTGGAGCTTTACCTCATAAGGGAGCCTGAGGTTGATTTTCCCGCATACAGAGGAAGCATTGATGGCGCTTTTATCGATTTCGGTATTGAATCGGCGAAATAAACTATTGGCCCGTTCTTGCCCATAAGTCTGTACAAAATAGCGCTGTACAAAGTGCATTTCTTGTTCGCTAACCACCCCATCAGACTTCATCACAATCGCGCAGAGCGACAGCAAATGCATTTCAAAATCTGAGGAGGACATGCCTCTGCTGGTGGCGGTAAAGGTGGTGGAGCCATTTCGGTATGCATCCACGAGCGAACCCAAAAAGTAACCTAGAAACGCGCCTGGAAGACGAAAGAAAAACCAGCCCAACAGGGCGGCAAGCCATTTAATCATTGAGTTTTATTTTACTGAGTACAGCTTTTTCGGCCGCCTCTATACGTTCTTGAATGGACCCATCAGGGCTGATGGGCGGGTGGAAATCAAAGGTTATGTGGGTTCCTATGCCGTTCGGAAATGAACCATAGCGCTGCATTTTCCATGATTCATTAATGGAAATGGGCAAGATCCATGCACTTGGGGCATTTTTGAGCAGGGTTTCCAAGCCGGCTGTCTTGAAGGGCTTGGGCGTACCGTTTTTACTCCGGGTTCCTTCGGGAAAAATTACCGCAGATTCTTTATTTTTCTCGATGCGCTTCCCCAGTCCAGCAATAGCCTCAATCGCTTGAGCCGCATTTTTTCTATCGATCAGCGCCGATCCACCGTATTTTAGGTTAAACGACACTGAGGGAATGCCCTGACCCAATTCTTTTTTGGAGACAAACTTGGGTTGTAACCTCCTTAAATACCAGATCATGGGAATGATGTCGTACAAACTCTGGTGGTTGGAGACCACCACATACGGTCTATCAAGGGGTATTTGGGACCAATCGATATTCAACCGGTAACGAGTCCCTAAAATGCGGGTATTTTGGATCAGAAACCAGTTGAGAATGGCCACACTCAAGCGGTGGGGATGGTAGCCTCCCAAACGATAAGCCACCCACTGAATGGGGTGGAACACGAGCAATGTCAACCCAAAAGCCAGGTTGTAGAGTGCGCTGAGCGGGTAGGCACATGCCTTTTGCCAGGTAAAAGATGAGGTGTTTTTTTTCAACCGTTGACTCATAAAAAAACCACAGTTCGCTGTGGTTTTTGCTGATTATTGGCAGAAGTCGTTGTAGGCTTCTTTGAGGTTTTCGGCGATCAAAATGGCTGGACGGCCCTCGATGTGGTGGCGTTCCAACATATGGACCAAGTCACCGTCTTTAAACAAGGCGATGCATGGTGAAGATGGTGGAAAAGGCAACATCATCTCGCGGGCGGTATCCACTGCTTCAAAATCAACTCCGGCAAATACCGTGACCAAACGATCTGGCGTGTGTGGATTGTTGAGACTCATTTTAGCCCCCGGACGAGCGTTTCCTGCGGCGCAACCGCAAACTGAATTCACCATTACTAGGGTGGTTCCTTCGGCGTTTAGGGCTTCCTTGACAGCTTGGGCGGTATATAGTTCCTCGAACCCGGCTTCTACCAAGTCCAATCTCATGGGGCGAACTAATTCTTCTGGATACATAATTTTGTTTTTTTAGGAAGCACAAAAATACAAAAAGTATGGGTCTTTTGGGCCGTCACTTGCTGGATTTGTAGAAGTTGGCTACATTTAGTGAATGCCTCAAAAAGCCCTCAGAAAAAGGATTTTTCAATCCATGATCCTACTCGTGGTGCTCTCCTCTTTTTTGATTGCGGGGATCACCTTATACCAATACGCGGAACAAGCCAATGACTATAACCAAGTTCGCTTGTTGAGAAAAGAAGATCAGCTCAAAAGGAGCTTGTTTTACTGGGCAGAACACTACGACCAAACGACCGACCTTCCCCAGGGAAGACCTACCCCAATCCCAGATTCACTCTCCCTATGGGAAATGTCCGACATCCATAACTTGGATTTTGAGTTGTACACCCCCAAAGGTAAGTTAGCTCAGGCCTCCTTTACCGGAGATTTTAGACCGATCAAAACCCCTGAATTGGATCCGGCCCTATTGGCCAGTATATACGATGTGGGTCACCAAGTCTTTACGGTGGAAGACCCAGATCCCTACATGTCCTCGTACAGTGCGTTGGTGGACGCACGAGGTCTGCCTTGGTTGATACTTCACATTCCGTATCAGGACGATTACGGATTTGCCGATAAAGAACTCAGGGAGTTTTTGGTGCGGTTGGGCATGGTTTACCTGCTGCTCTTGGCCGTTGGGATTGTCCTGGCTTTTGGACTTTCGAGGTACATCACCCGGTCCGTGCAAATGGAACGAGAGCTCGCTTGGCGTGAAATGGCCAAACAGGTAGCGCACGAAATCAAGAATCCGCTAACCCCCATGCGCTTAAACGTGCAATTATTACCCACCCAATTTACCGACTTACCCCCCAAAGAGTCTGAAAAGTTGGAGACACATACACAAGCCATGCTCGAACAGATCGATTTGTTGAGCGATATTGCCACGGCTTTTTCTCACTATGCACAAATGCCCCAAGCCAATGCAGAGGTGTTTGACTGGGCTGAAGAAACCAAGCAAGCGCGTAAGATTTATCCCCAGCCATGGATAGCGGTTAAAGGCGCTCAGGTCCCGATTATGGTGTCTATGGATCGATCTCAGTGGACCCGGGTGGTTACCAATTTGTTGAACAACTGCATTCAAGCGCTTGCCGAGGTCAATAATCCCGGAATAACCATTGAATTTACCCAGGAAGGACGTTGGGGGATATGCCGGTTTACAGACAACGGCCCAGGCGTGCCTGCCCACCTAGTTCAGCGTATTTTCGAGCCCAGATTTACCACTAAATCCAGCGGCATGGGGCTTGGGCTTGCTGTGGTGCGCACGGTGATGCTAGCCTCTGGAGGGTCGATTGCTTTTGAGCCGAACCCCCATGGAGGAGCACAATTTATTTTGAGGCTCCCCAGGGAACAAAACACGCATGAACAGACCTAAATGAGTCATTTAGATCGATAGAAAATAAGTTATGGAACAACCCTTAGTAATACTGGAACGCCAAGATCGGGTAGCGCTGGTCACCATTAATCGCCCCGAAAAGTTAAACGCCCTAAACACAGGCGTGATCTCTGCGCTGGCTAGTTTGATGGAGGAATTAAACAAAGACACCCACATCAGAGCCGTCGTGCTGACCGGTGCTGGCAATAAGGCTTTTGTCGCGGGCGCAGACATATCGGAATTCTCCACCTTTAACGCTAAAGAAGGTTATGCCCTGGCCCACCAAGGACAGGAACAGCTTTTTGACCGCATTGCCTTGATGGATAAACCGGTGATTGCCGCCATCAATGGTTATGCGTTGGGTGGGGGATTAGAGTTGGCGATGGCTTGCCATTTTCGCTACGCCTCCACTCATGCCAAGATGGGACTTCCCGAAGTGACTTTGGGACTGATACCCGGTTATGGAGGGACACAGCGCCTACCCGCCCTAGTGGGCAGTGGTCTCGCCCTAGAGATGATGACTTCTGCGCAGATGATCGACGCGGACCAAGCCTATGCGGCAGGTTTAGTCAACAAAGTAGTTGCCTTAGATGAATTGGTGCCCGCTGCTTTTGCTGTGGGGAAGAAAATAGCCCAAAACGCACCTGGTGCTGTGGCGCAAGCTCTTCGAGCAGTGCGCGCCGGTGCTTGGGCGCAACCGGGAACACCAGGATATGAAGTGGAGAAAAAAGCGTTTTCAGCTTGTTTTGGTACTGCAGAGTTCACCGAGGGCGTTGGGGCCTTTTTGGCCAAACGAACCCCCGATTTTTAAGGCCAATACCCAAAGCGTCAAACATTTTTATACCTTCACAAAACACATAAAAACCAACCCGATGAAAAAAAGTAGTTCATGGATTCTTGCGCTGAGCACAGCCACTATTTGCTCTGTGTTTGCGCAAAAAACTAATGCGCCTGTGCCCACAGAGGCGCAAGATTGGTTAAAAGCCAGTCAATACCACCAACAAAAATTGACCCAAAGCCCGTTCTCAGCGGTCGATTTCACCTCTATCGGGCCGACAGTGATGAGCGGAAGGGTAGTGGATATTGAGGTAAATCCGGATAATCATACCGAGTTTTACGTGGCCTATGCCACCGGTGGTCTATGGCACACCAAAGACAACGGAATTTCCTTTACCTCATTGATGGACGATGCCCCTACACAAAACATTGGCGATATCGCCGTGGATTGGACCCAGGGTCACTTGTGGGTAGGTACGGGAGAAAACAATGCCTCTCGTTCTTCCTATGCAGGGATGGGTATGTTGTTTTCCTCTGATCAGGGCAAGACATGGGCACACAAAGGGTTGGAGGCTGTACACCACGTGGGACGCGTGGTGGTTCACCCGACGGATCCCAACACCTTATGGGTCGCAGCGGCTGGAAGACTATATGGACCGAATCCAGAACGCGGGGTCTACAAAACTACGGACGGGGGAAAAACGTGGAAACAAGTATTGTATGTTTCGCCCACTGCAGGCGCTATTGATTTAGTGATGGTGCCCAATCAGCCGGAGACCCTCTATGCAGCTACTTGGGAAAAAGACCGAAAAGCGTGGCATTTTGAAGGAAGTGGCGCGGGTTCTGGTATTTATAAATCCGTGGATGGAGGTGAGAAATGGACGCTGGTAACCACCTCAAAAAGCGGTTTTCCCACCGGAGCAGGGGTAGGTCGTATCGGCTTGGCCGCTTACGACAAAGACCTGATTTATGCGGTGTTGGACAATCAATTTCACCAAGAAAAAAAAGAGGCTTCCGGCCCCAAAAGCGGGGCGCTGACCAAGGATGATTTTAAAACGATGACCGTGGCTGAATTTGCCGCATTGGCCGATGGGAGACTGAATGAATACCTGAAAGCCAACGGTTTTCAAGAAAAATACCGCGCCCCCAATGTCAAGCAACTCGTCGCCTCGGGTTCTGTGAAACCCGCTGATTTGGCTTTGTATTTAGAAGATGCCAATGCGATGCTTTTTGACACACCGGTGATCGGGGCTGAAGTATACGCCTCGCGTGACGGGGGCAAGACCTGGTCCAAACAAAACAAGCAACCAATTGAAGATCTGTTCTACAGTTATGGGTACTACTTTGCCCAAATTCGCGTCGCTCCCTCTGATCCCAACCGCCTTGTATTGGCCGGGGTTCCTTTGATTCAATCCGTTGATGGAGGTAAAACATATGCTGCGATTGACAAAGACAATGTACACTCAGACCACCACGCCCTGTGGATCAATCCAAAGAATCCGGACCATATGATCAATGGAAATGACGGGGGTGTGAACATTACCTATGATTCAGGGGCTCATTGGATGAAAAACAATACCCCAGCTGTGGGTCAGTTTTACGCCATCAATGTGGATAACCAAAAGCCTTACCACGTGTATGGCGGACTTCAAGACAACGGGGTGTGGTCTGCTCCACACACGACACGGGTCAATGAGTCCTGGCAGGATTCAGGCGCATATCCTTGGAAACGAATTTTGGGGGGTGATGGAATGCAGGTAGAGATCGATCCAAGAAACCCCAATGTCGTTTTTACTGGTTTTCAATTTGGCAATTATTTCCGAGTTGATCGAGCCAAGGGAAAGAACACGCCTATTCAACCCAAGCATACCCTGGGAGAAGCCCCATTTAGATTTAATTGGGAATCCCCCATACGTCTTTCCAAACACCATCCAGATATTTTGTATTTCGGATCGAATCACCTGCATCGATCGTTGGATCAAGGGACCACTTGGGAGACCATCTCAAAAGATTTGACCCAAGGTGGACGTAAAGGTAATGTAGCCTTTGGAACGCTTACGGTTATTGAAGAATCTCCTGCCGCATTCGGTCAGATTTGGACAGGTTCCGATGACGGTCTAGTCTCGTACACTCCGGACGGTGGACACACGTGGTCGTTGAAAAACAAGGATTTGCCCCAGAACCTTTGGGTGGCCTCTATAGAGGCCTCTGCTCATGATTCAAAAAGGGTGATACTGGCGCTCAACAACTACAGAAACGACGATTTCACCCCATA
>JALQVG010000018.1 GCA_023260435.1 Flavobacteriaceae bacterium
AAAAATTGATTCAGCTGCCCATGGGTTATTTCATCGACCGAAAAAAAGGAGACCTCATGACCAGAATGACCACGGATGTATTGGAGGTTCAACACTCCATGTTGTCAGTGCTCGAATTAATGGTTCGTGAACCTTTAACCATACTGTTTACCTTGGTGGTGATGATGCTGATCAGTCCACAACTCACCTTGTTTGTCTTTGTGTTTATTCCGATTTCAGGATGGATTATTTCCGTTGTTGGAAAAAGTTTGAAAAAACAATCTGAGCAAGTTCAGGACATTCAGGGTCAGATGCTTGCGCAAACTGAGGAGACTATTACCGGGCTTAAGATGATCAAAGCCTTTGTCGCTGAAAACCACTTTACTCAAAAATTCAACAAAATCACCGAACAATTCTTTCAATACTCCAATAAACTGCTCAACCGTCAAAACCTAGCTTCTCCATTGAGTGAATTCTTGGGTATTGCCGTAATTGGAGGACTGCTGGTCTACGGGGGTACCCTAGTATTGATTGATGGATCATTAAATGCTTCGTCATTTATCGCTTATATCTCTCTCGCTTACAACATTTTAACTCCGGCAAAAGCAATCAGTAAAGCAGCCTATGGGGTTAAAAAAGCTGATGCAGCCGCCGGCCGAATTATCGAGCTGCTCGAGGAAACAGACCCGATACAAAAAGCGGAACGTCCCGCAGCGGCTGCACCCCTAACCCAAAGTATTCGTTTTGAAGGTGTACACTTCGGCTACGGTGCGAAAGAAGTGCTTCACGATATTAATTTTGAAATTAAACAAGGACAGACAGTGGCCTTGGTCGGTCAATCTGGCAGTGGGAAAAGCACACTAGCACAGTTGCTGCTGCGCTTTTACGATCCAACACAGGGAACTATTTTATGGGATCAGTCCCCAGTTTTCTCCCTGGAAATTGGCTCATTAAGACAACAAATGGCCTTAGTCGCTCAAGACGCCTTGCTTTTTCACGACAGTATTGCCCACAATATTGCTATGGGGAAACCGGATGCACCTAGAGAATCCATCATTCAAGCGGCTAAAGCTGCTCATGCCCATGAGTTTATCGAACAGCTAGAAAACAGTTATGACACCTCAATTGGTGATGCGGGTAACAAACTCAGCGGTGGACAGAAACAACGCATCTCCATAGCTCGAGCGTTATTGACCAACCCGTCCTTGTTAATTTTGGACGAGGCGACCTCAGCTTTGGACACCCAAAGCGAACGAGGTGTTCAAGAAGCGCTGAATATATTGATGAAAGACAGAACTACTTTGGTGATTGCTCATCGACTCTCCACCGTTCAACACGCAGACCTGATTTTAGTGATGCACCAGGGAAAAATAGTTGAACGAGGGACCCATCAATCGCTGATTGAAAACAATGGCTACTACCAACAGTTGGTATCCATGCAACAATTGGCCGCCGATTAAACCTTTTATCAGCCATGGAATCTTACACTCAATTACACAGATTTGATTCCTGAGAAAGAACTTGTCGCACAACTACAAAATCCCAAGCAGAAAAACGCTGCCTTTGGACAACTAGTCGATGCCTATCAAGAGCGTTTGTATTGGCACATCAGGCGCATGGTGCTTGACCACGATGATGCTGATGATGTTGTTCAAAACACCTTTGTAAAGATCTTTCAAAACATAGATGGATTTAAAGGCGAAAGTCAGCTTTATTCTTGGATGTACCGTATTGCCACCAATGAAGCCCTAAACTTCATTAAATCAAATGCCAAAAAGAGCGCCATTAGTTCCCATGATTATTTAACCCTCAAAGTGGAACAACTTCAGAGCGACGTATATTTTGATGGAGATGAAATGGAGGTACAGTTGCAACAAGCGCTGGCACAATTGCCTGAAAAACAAAGACTGGTATTTCAGATGAAATATTTTGACGATTTAAAATACGAAGACATCTCCGAGATACTGGGCACCTCCATCGGTGCCCTAAAAGCGAACTACCACCATGCTGTGGCTAAAATCAAAGATTTTTTAACCGAAGATTAAACCTTTTATCTGTAAATAAATCTAAAAGACATGTCTAGCTCAGCTGAAAAACAACACTTTAACGTACCCAAAGACTATTTTGTGTCTTTGAAACAGCGTTGTATGCGGCGTGTGCTCGACGCAGATCAAGAAGCATCCACCGAAAAGCAACACAAAACATTCAACCTTCCTGAAAATTATTTTTCTGAGCTTAAATCAAACATATTAGCCAAGACCACGGAGAAAAAACCCACAAAAGTATATTCGCTCTATGCCTGGTACGCGGCGGCCAGTATATCCCTTTTGTTTTTGGCTGTATGGGTATATACTACCGATCAACGAAACCAGCAAACTCAGTGGTCAACCTTGAGCGAGGCAGAAATGAGCCAGTATATAGATCATGCACTTTTAGAAACCCCCTCACTGGAATTGACCGAATTACATCAAGATCCTGTGATAACGATGGGAGAATATGATTTTTTTGGAGAATTACCCATTGATGATTACCTAGAACTCACCGTACCAAGCGCCAAAGAATGGCAACACTATGAAGAACAATAATTATTTAATCACTCTGATTCTTTTTATGGGCTTCTGGCAAATCGCCTGGAGTCAACAACCAGATTTTGCGCAAATCAAGGCGTTAAAAGTGGCTCATTTCACAGAGGAAATGGATCTCTCACCAGAGCAGGCTGCTGTTTTTTGGCCGATTTACAACGAACATGAATCTGCCTTTATGGGATTGATGAACGACATGAAATCTCAAATCAAAACCAAGGAACAAATCAAATCCATGTCGGAGCTTGAAGCGCACAAACACTGGAATAGGTACCTGTCACAAAGAAAAAAGATGTGGCAAATGGACCTGGATCTCTACGATAAACTAACCGGGAAATTGAGCAAAAAACAAATGGTCTTGTTGGTACACGCCGAAGAAACATTTAAGCGAAAATTATTTCGACAATATCGCGAACGCCGCGATACTAAGAAGCAAGAATAAGAGACAGCTCAAAAAAAGGAATACCTTTGCAACGCCTGGCCTACTGCTAGGCGTTTTTACTTATGCAGAACAAACTTCACAGAAACTTAGTATTTGCCGTGGTTGATGCTCTAGATCAGATCTTTAACCAAGGACATTACGCAGATAAAGTGATCGAACGCGTGCTCAAAATCGACAAGCGATGGGGTGCGCGCGACCGTGGATTTATTGCCGAAACCACCTACGACATGGTTAGATGGAAGCGATTATACATGGAAATTGCAGAAGTAAAGGCCCCATTTGACCGCCCAAAACTTTTTCGCTTGTTTGCCGTTTGGGCCGTGCTTAAAGGAATTCCCTTACCCGATTGGAAGCAGATCGAACCTACACCAGAACGCAAAATCAAAGGTCGTTTCGACCTACTATCTAAAGAGCGTAAATACCGCGAATCTATTCCAGATTGGTTGGACGAATTGGGGGCTTCATCGCTCGGTGAAGAACAATGGTCCGCTGAAATTAAAGCACTTAATGAGCAAGCACCCGTAGTACTTCGTGTCAATCGTCTAAAAACAGAGCCAAAGCCTTTAGCAGATGCACTGTTCGATGATGGAATCGCCACAAAAACACATGCGGATTATCCAGATGCTTTGATTTTGGAGGAACGG
>JALQVG010000019.1 GCA_023260435.1 Flavobacteriaceae bacterium
TATCCCCAGCCTTTTTGAAAACGATGCAAATATCTGTCTAAGGTCGGGATATTTACCAGACACCCACGCAAGCAAATCTATCACCTGAACGGATTTACCGTGCTGGGGCGGTGCCTGAATTATAAGGACAGGCTTTTTACCAGCAGAAACTCCATTGATCACTACTTCCGTATGGCAGAAGAAATGCGCTTTAAGGTGCCTGATACCATGCGCTATTTTTGCCAATCTGAGGCAGTTGCTTTCTACTTGCAAAAGTATGTAGTGTACCGCAAGCGAAAAATCTACGTAGGTAAAATCGATTTCCCAGATTTAGCCCCGTTATTCAAAAAATACAAAGAAGAGAAATTCTTATTGCCTAGTTCTGATGTATTAAAACCAGAAGTGCCTCAAACACTAGATGCGCTTAAATTGAATTGGACTCGAGGAATTTTTTACCGCACGGTAATGAGCGATCTTTCAGACCTCAGAGATGTGTATTACGATATTTTGGTATTCTTCAGTCCTGCGGGTATCGAGTCGTTAAAAAAGAACTTCCCAGACTTTGAGCAAAACAATACCCGAATAGCTGTATTTGGAAATACAACCATGGAAGCTGCCAAACGCGAAAACCTGCGTATCGACATCAAAGCTCCTACGCCGGAAGCTCCTTCGATGACCATGGCCTTGCACAATTACATCAAAGAAGTCAATAAGCTAAAATAGGTGACGGACTAACCTCATCAGAAGTAAACCCTGCTTTGGCGGGGTTTTTTTATGGGCTCTGTCGATCGATACACTATAATTCAAACATTTTTATATATTTATGTGGTATTTACAACAAAATATATGTTTGGCGATTACATCACCCTATTTGGCAGCGGCAAATCCACCCCGTACCTCATCGATTACTTACTCGGTCAGGCCGCCTTACACAAATTCACTTTGCGGGTCATTGATCGGGATTGGGGTTTTGTGTCTCCCCATTGGTCCAATAACCCACACTGTGAATTAATTACATTAGAAATCGACCAAGAACAGGAACGCAAAAGCTATATCTCTGCCTCGAAAGTGGTGGTGTCCATGCTGCCCGCGTACATGCACGGAATCATTGCCGCAGATTGTTTGTTGTACCGAGTACCCCTTGCCACAGCCTCTTACGTCTCTGAAAACATACGCGCCATGGAGTCTAGTCTCCTAGAAGCCGGCGTTACTTTTTTATTCGAAATGGGGCTGGATCCAGGTTTAGACCATATGAGCGCCATGGAGTTGATCGATGATATCCGGGCTAAAGGAGGAGCTGTTAAGCTTTTTGAATCATTTGCCGGAGGGTTAGTGGCCCCGGAAAGCGACGATAATCCTTGGAGGTATAAATTCAGCTGGAATCCGCGCAACGTAGTATTGGCGGGCCAGGGCGGAGCTGCGAAATTTCTACAAGAAGGCACTTATAAATACATCCCATACCACAAACTCTTCAGGCGTATTGAATTTATGGAAATAGAGGGTTATGGTAAATTTGAAGCCTATCCCAACCGAGACTCTCTAGCCTATCAAAAAGCCTATGGATTGGACAACGCCTTAACCCTGTTTAGGGGTACCATCAGGCGTGTCGGATTTTCAAAAGCTTGGAATCATCTGGTACAACTC
Source organism: Flavobacteriaceae bacterium (assembly GCA_023260435.1). GTDB lineage: Bacteria > Bacteroidota > Bacteroidia > Flavobacteriales > Flavobacteriaceae > MAG-120531. The sequence continues at coordinate 1,624 of JALQVG010000019.1, forward strand.
GGCATGACCGACGATAGCTACTCCATAGAGCACAGCAAAGGGATGAGCTACCGCGCCTTCACCAACCTGTTCTTGCCCTACTCCGCTACAGACCGAGTAGAACTCAAGTTGAGGCACTACCTCAACATAGCGCAGGATGATCCCGGTTGGGAGATGCTTTCCTGGTTGGGATTGTTTAGCGAAACCCTCAAAATCGAACGGGAAAACGCCACACCTGCTCAAGCGCTGCAAGAAATTCTGGAAAAATCTTGGGCGATGGGGCCTCAGGATAAGGACATGATCGTGATGTACCACAAAATCGGGTATGAACTCGATGGTGAGATGAAGCAAATCGATGCGTATATGGTCACTACGGGTGTAGACCGACACTATACCGCGATGGCCAAAACAGTCGGACTTCCCCTAGCCATTGGGGCGATGGAGCTCTATCTAGGCCGCTTTAAACAACCGGGGATTCACCTTCCCTTGACGGCAGACCTCTATCGTCCTGTACTCAAGACCCTGCAGGAGACCGGCATTGTGTTCCACCATAAAGAAACGACCTACAGGGGGTACAACCCCGGTGCATTTGCCGTAGATGCATAAGCGAAAAAAGGGTAATTTGGCCAAAATAAACGAGTCAATGAGCCAAAAGAACCCTCAACTGCAATTAGACGGCACCGATAAAGAGATACTGCGAAAACTGATGAAAGATGCGCGCACCCCCATCCTGGAAATTGCGCGCAAAATTGGAATCTCAGGGGCTGCTATTCACCAACGGTTGCGCAAACTTGAACAGTCCGGATTGATAACTGGATCAAAATATGTGTTGGATCCGAAGGTTTTGGGGTACACCACCATGGCTTACATCGGGGTTTACCTAGACAAAGCGATGAACCATCCCGAGGCGGTAGAATCGCTAAAAAAAATCCCTGAAGTGCTCGAATGTCACTACACCACAGGAAATTGGTCGGTGTTGATCAAAGTGCTTTGTCGCGATAATGCGCACCTGATGGAATTGCTCGACAAACAAATTCAAGCGATTCACGGAGTGTCTCGCACGGAGACATTTATCTCGCTGGCCCAACAAATTGACCGACAAATTGCCCTGTAGTCTGCCAAAATGTGTTAATCCTGATCGAGGTATTTAAATTGGTACTAATTTTGACACAACCCAAGTAAAAAGTTACCTATGATGTACTATGTCATTGTGGGCGTGATCGCCCTGTTATCTATGGCTGTGAGCAGTAAACTGAAAAGCAAGTTTGCCCATTACAGCAAACTGCATTTGCGCAATGGAATGAGCGGTGCAGAAATTGCCGAAAAAATGTTGGCGGACCACGGGATTTACGACGTAAAAGTCATCTCTACCCCAGGCCAATTAACCGACCACTACAACCCCCAAAACAAAACCGTTAACCTCAGTGAGTCGGTGTACCACCAGCGCAATGCCGCGGCCGCAGCCGTTGCCGCCCATGAATGTGGCCACGCCGTACAGCATGCCACGGCCTACTCTTGGTTGACCATGCGCTCTAAAATGGTCCCTATGGTTCAAGTAGCCTCTGGTCTATCTCAATGGGTAATTATGGGAGGTTTGATACTTTCTGCCTCTTCGCCCTTGGGGAGTATGGTGTTTTTGGCCGGAATCATCCTCTACGGTATTGTGACCGCTTTTACACTGATTACCCTACCCGTTGAATACGATGCGAGTAACCGCGCAATTCTGTGGTTGGAACGCAAAAATATGGTAAGCCAACAAGAACTAGCCGGAGCAAAAGACGCGTTGAAATGGGCGGCGCGTACCTACTTGGTAGCGGCCATTGGCGCCTTGGCTACACTAGCCTATTTCGTATTGCGCTTTTTGGGCAGCAATCGGGATTAATCACCAGGTAAGTGATCAAAAAGAAGGGGGGAGGCCTGCGGCCTCCCCCCTCT
>JALQVG010000065.1 GCA_023260435.1 Flavobacteriaceae bacterium
GCTCAAATAAATCCCTTTTTCCGCGAGTTCTTTATTGATTAGATCAGCGGGTATCTCATCGTTGAATTGAATTAAATACCCCATGCCCTCTGGAACATAATGGGCCACAGCTGAGTTATTGTGAATCCAAGTGGTCAACGCTTGATTTTGTGGGCTCTCCAGATAGACTGTTTGTTGTTCCTGAAGTAATTCAGTCACGGATCCTTCAAAAATCATATGACCTTCTTGAAGTACAAGAACTCGATCACAAACTTTTTCCACTTCATCTAATAAATGCGATGCCAATACTATGGTAGTGCCTAGGGCAGCCACTTTTTTGATAATCCCCCTGATTTGATGAATGCCCTCCGGATCTAATCCATTGGTGGGTTCATCTAATATCAACACTTCTGGGTCGTTCAGTAGCGCCGAGGCAATAGCCAATCGCTGTTTCATTCCCAGAGAATACTTATCAAAACTATCGTGTTTTCTTCCTAATAATCCGACCAATTCAAGTTTGTCATCAATGGCCTTTAAGGGTACGCCTTTGATTAAACAAACGATTTCTAAGTTTTTATAGGCGCTTAGGTAAGGATAGAAGTTTGGTCGTTCGATAATGGCCCCCACCTTTTTCAGGGCTTGGTTAGGAGTGCATTGACCCTGGAACCACGTAAAGCTACCAGAGGTAGGATTAACTACCTGAAGAACCATGCCGAGTGTGGTGGATTTGCCGCTCCCATTGGGTCCGAGCAACCCGTATACAAATCCTTTTTTGATGTCAAAGGTTATCGGATGTACCGCTTGTCTTTTTCCGTAGCGTTTGTTGAGTTGGTGAACGCTGAGTAAAATGGGAGGATCAGAATGTGTCATTGTGCTATTGACGAACAAATGCGTATTTTGTTACAAATATAATTTTTCATGGCGCAACCGATTATGTCGAAGAAAAAACCAGCTTTTCCCATTGGAAAACGATTGGTGACCTATCTGACAAATTACAGTAGATACACGAAACTTCCCATTTTATACCAGGATTTGTTGCGTTTTGTGGGCTCAATAGTTGTCTATGACCAAAATCAAGAAGATACGCTTTGGATACGCGTCTATTTTGCCGATCACGAACGGGATGAAATTGATTACGGGTTAAAAAAAATATATGCCATACTTCATTCCGACGGAACAGAGTCCATTATTCCTCATTTGAGCATAGATGCCATCGATTACTGTACGTTTGGTAATTCCAAACCGTTTCGAATCAAAGTGCGCAATGTAATCAACGACAACTTTACCTATTTCTATGTTAAAAAAGCCGATGCCTCTAGGGTGTACGGATTGGAATTAGAGCACATGCTCTCTCCGTATAACCTACACTTTTTGGTTTATCAGGATACCATGATTGAAGAACACATATCCGGTATTCCAGGGGATGTGTTTATCGACACCATGCTTGATGGCTTGAAACCACATGAGAAATCACAAATAGCCAAAGAATTTGTCAAGTTCAATGAACGTTGTATGATCCGTCTTTTAGGCGATATGCGCTCTTACAACTACGTAGTGATACCGATCCACGATTTTGACCACGTGGAATATAAAATACGCGCTATTGATTTTGATCAACAGTCGTATGAAGGTAGGTTGATCATATACAGGCCTCAGTTTTTCAAAGAAAACAACCCAATGGTATCTTTGGTTAAAGACCGGTTGCCCGCTTCGTCTGTGGAACAGTACAAGATTGAGGAGCGGTCGATTACGGCTAAACGCATCTTGAGTAGAGAGGCTAGGCTTGAACAATTGCTCTCAGTTTATCGAAAGGATCGTGTGTCTACAGATGAAAACGTGACACAGTTATCCAAAGAAATATACGACCTAGCCATGGACAAGGCGTTTAAACAAGCGAAGAGTATGGGAGAGGTGTTGACTTTTGCGCTAGACTTTGTCAAGCGGAATTATCAAAATCCAATGGTGTATCCCCAGGTTAATACCAGGAAAAGAGACTAGTTACCTCCCTGTTCTTTGTTGAAATATACCAGGTAATAATACATTTGCCGCTCCTCATCCCAACCTTTTTCGACAAATTTTTGGGCTGATTCAGGATTGACAAAATTCAGCTTTATTTGAATGTTGGTGTCGAGCTGGATGACGTTGCGTATTTTTTTTCTGGACTCTGTTACCGCTTTATTGGCAATATCAAACTCAGCTACATCTTCCAAGTTGTATTTTGGACCCCGTTCTACCTTGTAGTGCTTGAATTCAGGAATTAATGCAGGATTATCGATAACCTCTTCGATAAATGCAGACTCATTAAAATGATCATTTTTGGCAAAATGATGAACAGCCTTGTTCATAAACAAGACCTCTTGTTGTTTGTCCTCTGCAGGAAAAACCACTTCTTTGGCAAATCCCTGACAAAATTTCAAATAGTTTTTGGTAAAGAAATGCCCATCTTCCATCAAGGAGACTCCTAGAAATGCCTCCAGCCAATACTTACTGTCGTATCGGTTGGTATCAATACTCATAATGCGGAATCCTGATTCTTGTTCTAGTTCAAGTACGATACACCCTTTGTCTAATTTATTGAGGTTAATCCCTTGTTTGATCCGCAATTCAGGCATGGTTTGCGTTCCTTCAACCTGGAGAAAATCTTGTTTGAGTTCACTTTTAAAAATGCCCAGTGCGTTGATTTTCTGATTGTTATACACTACTCCTTGAAGTTGCGTGACGTATAGTTCACCGCTTTTGATGTGTGGGTGTTTGGACTGATCGTAGAGGTGTTTGGCTATGTCACAACTGGCCTGATGGAAAGAAGTTGTTTTGTTAAACACCTGAGAAATTACTTGGTATAGCGGATGAAATTCTAAATCAACCTCGTGGGTGAAGTGATAGTAAACCTCCTCTTTTTCTCTAAACGGCTTAAAAAAAAATTCCTTTAAGTGCCCGTTAAGTTCATCGTCTAGTACATGGGGTTCATTGCTGAGTAATAGTCCTTCGTTTTTGTGTTGGTTGCCAATTTTATGAATAGATAGTGCCTCAAATTGAGTATTAAAAAAATGAATCATAATGGTTTTAAATGCTTAGTTCCAAGTTTCCTCATCGTGAAACCCATAATCGTCAAGATCCTCATCGTTCAAGCCAAACTCGTCTTCGAACAGGTCTTCTTCATCAATTTCTTCCCCATCAAATGATTTCTCTGGCACATCATCGGGTAGGTTGCCAAAAGAAAAAACAACCCCTGATTTCGCATCGTCTGCCAGAGCAGGAACTTGATCGATCCATTCTACAAAGAAGGTCCATAAATTCATGAAATCATAGACGTATATCAACTTCTTATTGGAGAGTTCTCTAGCTTCTTCCACGGTAGTGTGTTGCATGTTCTGACCCTCTCCCATATCCATCAACGAAATCTCTTGATCTTGTACCCATTCGCTATCGCAGGTGTAGAATGAGGCCATTTCTTGTCCATTAAATCCAAAACTGCTGTAAATCTGCTGGTGTAGATCGGCCAACGAGGCCGACGGATCGATGGCGATGTCCCTAAAT
>JALQVG010000016.1 GCA_023260435.1 Flavobacteriaceae bacterium
GTAGATTTGGTAGATCCTGGCCCAGTGGGACACCGTATATCAATACCATCAGCAGTCCCAGTCCACCACCCAACTGCTGGGACCAATTGAGCTGCCAGCCGAAAACACAGGTACCTACCAACAAAAACCACCACCATGAGCTCCTCAGCGTGATGCCGAATTTGAGTACCCAGTAGCCCAGGGCTGTACCCAAAAAGGCTGTGCCTAAAAAAGGAAGTGAAACAGACGCACCGAGTATTTGAGCCCCAAGCCAGGCCAAGGCACAGAATGCCAAAGACACGTGCAATTGACTCTTGAGATAAATGTTCACAACTCGATGGGTGAGACTCATAGACACAAAGATAGGAGCCAAAAACTGCCAAAACTTGTTGTTTAAAAATAATCGTGTTTAACTAAACAAAAATCCCGTTCATTGTTTTGAAACTTAGTAATTTTGGGGGGCATTTTAAGCGCACTCTATGAAACCATATTCTTTTGTTGACAGACATGTTGGCCCAAGGGCTGAACAACTTGATGAGCTATTGCAAACGGTGGGGGCTACTTCGGTGGAACAACTGATTCAAGAGACTATTCCTGCGGATATTCGCTTGAAAAAACCACTGATTTTGCCAGAACCGCTCTCTGAATATGAATACCTCAATCATATTGAGGGCCTTTCTCAAAAAAACAAAAGATTCAAAAACTACATCGGTTTGGGGTACCACCCCACCATTACACCTTCACCGATCAAGCGAAATATATTCGAAAACCCAGGTTGGTATACCGCTTACACACCCTATCAAGCAGAAATTGCACAAGGACGTTTAGAAGCTTTACTCAACTACCAGACCATGGTCACCTCACTGACCAACATGGAAATTGCCAACGCTTCCTTACTCGATGAGGGGACCGCTGCCGCTGAGGCCATGACCATGCTTTTTGGGCTCAGGGACAAGGCGTTAAAAACGAGAAATGCTGTAAAGTTTTTCGTGGACCAACAAGTGCTTCCCCAAACACTTTCCGTACTGACCACTCGAGCTACCCCGATTGGAATCATCCTTGAAGTAGGGCCCATCGACAGCTTCACCTACGGAGATGATTACTTTGGTGCTCTGTTGCAATATCCTGGACAAGAAGGAATTGCTATCGACGGAAAACCTTGGGCAGAACGTTGTCAAGCCAATGGCATCATGACGGTAGTGGCCGCGGACCTTATGGCACTGACTTTGCTGACTCCTCCAGGAAACTGGGGTGTAGATGCCGTGGTCGGTACGTCACAACGCTTTGGTGTGCCTATGGGTTACGGAGGCCCACACGCTGCTTTTTTAGCGACTAAAGAAGCCTATAAAAGGAATATACCTGGACGTATTATTGGGGTAACCAAAGACGCTGACGGCAACCGAGCGCTTCGTATGGCCCTACAAACTAGGGAACAACACATCAAAAGAGATAAAGCCACTTCGAACATATGTACCGCTCAAGTGCTGCTGTCCGTCATGGCAGGTATGTATGGTGTATATCATGGACCGAATGGCTTAAAAGCCATTGCTAGTCTCATTCACCACAAGGCGCAAGTATTGGCGGAGAGTGCGGCAAAAGCTGGATTAAAAGTCAAACATCAAGCGTATTTTGACACGATTTGGCTGGAAATACCTGAGCATAAAGTACGTCCTGTTGCGGAACAAGCAGGAATCAACTTCTACTACACCCCACAGGGTGTAGGTATTGCCGTCAACGAAACTACTTCAGATTCCGACGTAGAGGAAATCTTAGCTATTCTCGGGAAGGCTCTGGGGGTATCCATTTCGCGAACCGAACCCAATCGAGCCGCTATTGATGGGGCGATCCGAAGAACCTCTGAATTCATGCAAGAAGAGGTATTCAATACCTACCACAGCGAAACAGAGTTGATGCGTTACATCAAAAGATTAGAGTCGAAAGATCTAGCTTTAAATACTTCCATGATTTCATTGGGATCTTGCACCATGAAACTCAATGCAGCCACGGAGATGATTCCTTTGGGTTGGACGCTTTGGGCGGACATGCATCCATTTGCCCCCTTAGACCAAGTACAAGGATACCAAGAAATGCTTGAGCTGTTGCGGGGTTATTTGACCGAAATTACCGGGTTTGCAGACACCTCTTTGCAACCAAATTCTGGGGCCCAAGGCGAATATGCCGGATTGATGGTCATCCGTGCTTACCACGCTTCTCGTGGAGATCACCACAGAAATATCTGTTTGATTCCCGCCTCGGCACATGGCACTAATCCAGCTTCTGCCGTAATGGCCGGAATGCAGGTGGTGGTGACAAAAACAGATGAACGCGGAAACATTGATTTAGCTGATCTTGAAGAAAAGGCATTGGCCCACAAAGATCAGTTGGCCGCACTAATGGTCACCTATCCTTCAACCCATGGGGTTTTTGAGTCTTCGATCAGAAAAATCACTGAATTAATCCACGCATGCGGTGGCCAGGTCTACATGGATGGAGCCAACATGAATGCTCAGGTAGGTTTAACCAATCCAGCGACCATCGGCGCTGATGTGTGCCACCTCAACCTACACAAAACCTTTGCCATTCCACACGGCGGTGGTGGCCCTGGAGTGGGGCCGATCTGCGTAGCTCCTCAGCTAGCTCCATTCCTGCCTTCCAATCCAGTCATTCCAACCGGAGGAAGCCAAGCAACAACGGCTATTTCAGCTGCTCCATGGGGCTCTGCACTGGCTTGTTTGATTTCTTATGGATACATTCGTATGTTAGGCTTTGAGGGCCTCAAAAAATCGACAGAATACGCTATTCTTAATGCCAACTACATCAAAGCTAGGCTGGAATCTCACTACCCTATCCTGTACACAGGCGAGTTAGGTAGAGCAGCCCATGAAATGATCTTGGATTGTAGAAGTTTCAAAGCTCATGGTATTGAAGTGACCGATATCGCGAAACGTTTGATGGATTACGGTTTCCACGCTCCAACAGTATCATTCCCCGTAGGTGGAACCATGATGGTTGAACCCACAGAGAGTGAATCCAAAGAAGAATTGGATCGTTTTTGCGATGCGATGATCTCCATCAGACACGAAATTGAGGAAGCACAGGCCGACGCACCCAATAATCCACTCAAAAATGCCCCGCATACCATGCAGATGGTGACCGGCGACGAATGGAGTTTTCCTTACAGCCGACAAAAAGCAGCTTTTCCACTCCCCTATGTCAGCGAACATAAATTCTGGCCTAGTGTACGCAGAGTAGACGACGCGTATGGAGACAGGAACCTGATATGTACTTGTGCCCCGATTGAGTCCTATGTAGAAGCATAGGACTCACCTTTGGGTGATGGATCTGAATGCGGTGCATTTTGAAATCAATTTTGTACTTTGCACCACAAACCAACCAACAACATGCGCATTACCATTACCGGAACTGGGAGTCACCTACCTGCCCAGAGTGTAGCCAATACCTCTTTTCTAAATCACGAGTTTTTAGAAATGGACGGTAGCCCTTTTGGCGCTACCAATGAGGTGATCATAGAAAAATTTAGCTCGATTACTGGAATTGAATCCAGAAGATACGCTTTGGATTCAGAGAACACCTCGGATCTAGGTGCCTCAGCAGCTAAAGCGGCGATTGCGGACGCTGGTGTTGATCCTGAAACTTTAGACTACATCATTTTTGCTCATAACTTCGGGGATGTGACCCACGGACAAGCCCAAAGCGATATGCTGCCGAGTTTAGCCAGTAGGGTGAAACAAACCTTGGGGATTATCAACCCCAACTGTGTCGCCTATGATGTGCTGTTCGGATGCCCTGGATGGGTAGAAGGGGTGATTCAAGCTACAGCTTACATCAAAGCGGGTATGGCCCAGAAATGTTTGGTCATCGGTGGGGAGACACTTTCAAGGGTGTTGGATCCGCACGACAGAGATTCAATGATTTATGCCGATGGAGCTGGGGCCGTTGTACTGGAAACTACTCAAGACGGAGGCGAGATTCTGGCCCATCAATCGGCCACCTTTGCCGTAGAAGAGGCCGGTTACTTGTTTTTTGGCGCTTCCTACAAACAAGACATCACCCCAGTGGATCGATACATTAAAATGTACGGTCGAAAAATCTACGAATTTGCCGTTACCCATGTACCTGTGGCTTTACAAAAATGTGTCGAAAAAGCGGGTGTTTCCATTGACCAAGTGCACAAAATTTTCATTCACCAGGCCAATGAGAAAATGGACGAAGCCATCGTAAAAAGATTCTACAAATTATATGGACTAGCTATGCCTGAAGGAATCATGCCGATGAATATCCAATCATTTGGCAATAGTTCCGTGGCTACCGTACCTACTTTGTTTGATATGGTCAACAAAGGTCAACTTCCAGGACATCAGCTTGAAAAAGGCAAGGTATATTTGTTTGCCAGTGTGGGAGCGGGTATGAACATCAATGCGTTTGCCTACAGATTCTGATGTACCGCGTATACCCTCACAAACGCTATAACATGACGGAGGCCTTTATGGCCAAACACCTACCTGTTCCCTGTAAAATATTGGACTTAGGAGTAGACAATCCATTGAGTCAGCGACTGCGCACCCTGGGATACCAGGTGCAGAACACCTCTGGACAAGACTTGGATCTCAACCCCGCTGAAGCACACCAGACAGGATTTGACGCCGTCACTGGTTTTGAAATCCTAGAGCATCTGATCAATCCTATGGGCGTCTTGCAAGGTATTCAGTCAAACAAATTAATGGTGAGTATTCCGCTCAGACTTTGGTTTTCTGCAGCGTATCGATCAAAGACAGATCCATGGGACCGTCATTACCACGAATTCGAAGACTGGCAATTTGATTGGTTGTTAGAAAAATCAGGCTGGACCATCGTGGATCGACTGTACGGCACGCACCCCGTAAAAAAAGTGGGTATACGACCATTGCTTAGGCTATTTACGCCGCGCTATTACTGGGTATATGCCGTGCGCAACACTGAATTGAATCCCTGATATGGTGTATTCCATAGTCATACCAGCGCATAACGAAGCTGAAATGATCAGCGACTGTCTGGAAAGTATTACCCGACAAACCCATGTACCCAAAGAGGTTATTGTCGTCAATGATCAGTCCACAGACCATACAGCAGCAGTAGTCAAACCATGGACCGAAAAATATTCCTGGATACGCTTGACTGAAACAGAGCAGAAGGCTGTTGAACACC
>JALQVG010000031.1 GCA_023260435.1 Flavobacteriaceae bacterium
CTCGGAATACCAAGAAGATTTAATCGTTTTCCAATCCATTTTACAGCGCTAACAACATGTGAATCGGACAGGAACAATGCCCTGTATCACCCATGGGACCGTCGATGTATTTAAACCCTTTCTTGAGGTATAGTTTTTGGGCGTCAAGCATTTGAGGCATCGTCTCCAAGTAACATTGCTCATACCCCATTTCTCTAGCCATAGACAAGCACTGATCAATCATGGCACTACCCCATCCTAATCCACGGGCATTGGGGTAAAAATACATTTTCTGAAGCTCACACACAGGACCCTCATAGTTTTCCAATGGAGCAATGCCAGCCCCTCCAACTACGTGTCCATTTTCATCTTTGAGCACGTAATAAATCCCGGAGTTTTGCTGATAATAGGTGTATAAATCATCCAGCGATTTATCCGCATAGGCCGTACCTACCTTAGGCACGCCATGTTCCAGGATCACAGAGCGCACAAGTTCTGCTACGGCTTGGTTTTCGGACGGAGTTAATGGGCTAATCTTCATGGTATCAAGGAATCAGAGCTGGGTAAAAAACCCTATTTTTGCATCGTGAATATACACGAAATTTATATGTTTCGCGCCATTGAGTGCGCCAAAAACACATCGATTGATTGCTACCCAAATCCTAGAGTTGGCTGCGTGATCATCGATGATACAGGGCAGATTATCGGCCAGGGAACCACAGCTCCCTATGGAGGGCCTCATGCCGAGGTAGTTGCCTTAAACAGCGTGCAAAATAGAGAAAAACTGGCTGGCGCCTCTCTATACGTAACCTTAGAACCCTGTGCCCATTATGGAAAAACACCTCCATGCTCACTAGCTATTATCCAATCAGGAATAAAGAGGGTGTACATCGGTTGCGCAGATCCTAATCCTTTGGTTTGCTCACAAGGGATCCATCAATTAACCGAGCATGGTCTGGAGGTTTTTGTGGGTATTCTAGAGTCTGCTTGTTTAGAACACCACAAGCGATTTCTTACGTTTCAGACAAAACATCGCCCCTATATCACGTTGAAATGGGCCCAGACTTTGGAGGGATTCATGGCTCCAACCCATGCTTTGAGATCAAAAAAAGAACCGTTTAGACTATCTTCACACCCGGTCAATCAACGTGTACACCAATGGAGAAGCCAGGAGGCGGCTATTTTAATAGGTGTTCAAACTGCCCTAGATGACAGGCCACAGCTCAACACCCGTCTTTGGAACGGACCAGATCCCATCCCTATGGTGTTCGACCCCCATGGAAGAGCCTCAGGATCAGCACCGCTCTGGAAACATCCAAGCGCTATACACATTGGACCACCGATTGAATTAGGTAAACAGGTCAACCATTGGACACTAAATCAGTACAGCATAGACGAGGTGCTGAAAAAGGCCTACGAACAGGGAATCATAAGCATTTTTGTTGAGGGAGGTGCCTACACACTGACCAAATGGCTTGATAGTGGTCAATGGGATGAAATAAGGGTGATTCAAGTGGACAAACCTTTAGAACAAGGACTATTGGCCCCAAAACTTACGACCAGCCCAACCTCAAGCGAAATTTTGGGACCAGATCGCATTGATTACTACAGGGCAGTGGGGCATGAATAAACTGTTTTCGTTTAAAACACTATCCGCACCCTCAGGGCCGTACTTGTTCAAAGAGCAAAAAAGCAAATTTTGGGGCTACGCTTTCGCCATCAATGACGCTGGTGACCTCAAAGAACTAGTGATCGAGCTGCGCAAGAAACACCCTAAAGCAAGGCACTTCTGCTATGCTTGGCGGATAGGAACCCAACCCAACCAGTATCAGAATAAAGCATTTGATGACGGCGAACCAAACTTTAGTGCAGGTACTCCTATTCTAGGTCAAATCAACGCCTTTGATTTAACCCAAACCGCCGTCATTGTTGTACGTGAATTTGGCGGCGTCAAGTTGGGTGTCGGCGGATTGATTCAAGCCTACAAAGAAACAGCTCAGGGCGTGTTGACCATGGCTGAGATACGAGAAATAAGGCTCACCCAAACATATAAAGCGCAGATCTCTCATGGGCAGTTTCAATCCTTTATGGCTTGGATCCAAAAAAATCAAATAGATACGGAACAGCTAGTACCCCTGTCCTTAGGTTATGAACTTATGGTTCACGTCCCGTTATCTTTAGTGGAAGATTCCACTAAAACGTGGGGGGATAAAAAAGATTGTTTTTGGGAGCCTATCCTATAGAGACTCTCCGAGCACCTGCATCAAATGACTGGGACACGGTATGGGCCTTTTTGTGTCCTGACTGACAAAAGCCAGAACGGTAGTAGCCGTGGCTGAAACGTTTCCCTGGTCATCGAGCAGTTCATAGTCAAAAGTGATCTTTGATGTGGGTTTCTCTCTCAAGCGACAAACCACTTGAATATTCTGGTCAAAAAACAGGGGTCGTTTGTAGTTAACCAACAAGGAAACCACAGGCAATATAACGCCCTGTTTTTCCATCTCCGCATAGGAAAAACCCAACATGGACAACCATTCAATACGCGCTAATTCAAGATACAAAGCATAATTAGCATGATGTACCACACCCATTTGATCTGTTTCCGCATATCTTACCTTAATTTGAGTCGTATTTTCATTCATATCTTAGGTGAATTTTATATTTTAGTGAGCGACAGGTGAATAGGTGTCCAAAAACAAAAAAAGAACAAAATCTAGCGCTGATCTATTTTTTTTTTAAAATAATTGTTCACATATTTGTCAACCGATCCACAAACGACTTTTGCCCAGCAAAATTGCGGATTGCCCCAGATTAAACCAACCAAATAACACCTACGATTCAAAGATGAGTAATGACGCGAACGCTGTATGGAATGAATGTTTAATTTTCATCAAAGACAACATTCAGCCACAAGCCTTCAAAACATGGTTTGAGCCGATTAAACCTGTCAAACTCACAGAGAATGCGTTAAGCATTCAAGTTCCCAGCAAGTTTTTTTATGAGTGGCTCGAGGAGCACTATGTCAAGTTGCTCAAAGCAGCCTTGACTAAGCAGCTCGGCGAACAAGCCAAATTGATCTACATCATTAAGATGGAGAACACGTATGGGAACAAAGAACCATTCACAGAAAAAATACCTTCAGCCAATAGATCATCAGCCATGATGCCTCAAGAAGTTGATGCTCCTATTAAATCAAAAAACCCAGAGCTTAAAAATCCCTTTATCATTCCCGGAATTAGGAATGTAAAAATTGAATCACAGCTCAACCCAAATTACAGCTTTGAAAACTTCCTTGAAGGAGATGCCAACAGACTTGCTAGATCTGCCGGCTTGGCTGTATCCAACAAACCAGGCGGAACTTCTTTTAACCCGCTTTTGGTGTTTGGTGGAGTCGGATTAGGAAAAACCCACTTGGCACATGCCATCGGTATAGAAATAAAAGACAAGTACCCGGATAAGATTGTTTTGTACATCTCTGCCGAGAAGTTCACCCAACAATACATCGATTCCGTAAAGAAAAATACACGAACTGATTTTATTCATTTCTACCAACAGATAGATGTGCTGATTATTGACGATGTTCAGTTCCTATCCGGAAAATCAGGTACCCAAGATGTGTTTTTCCACATTTTCAACCATTTACACCAAAATGGCAAACAGGTAATATTGACCTCGGACAAAGCGCCTGTGGACATGCAAGACATTGAGCAACGACTCTTATCCCGTTTTAAATGGGGTCTTTCCGCAGAATTACAAAGTCCTGATTACGAAACCAGGGTTTCTATTCTGAAAAACAAACTCTACAAAGATGGGGTTGAAATGGAGGAAGAAATCATCGAGTATGTAGCCAAACACATCAAGTCAAACATCCGGGAACTCGAAGGGGCCATTATTTCCCTTATTGCACAATCCTCGTTCAACAAACGAGAGATCACTCTAGATTTAGCGCAACAAGTCGTCGAGAAGTTTGTTAAAAACACCAAAAGAGAAGTGTCTATTGACTACATCCAAAAAGTGGTTTCTGACTATTTTGAAATGGATGTACATACACTGCAATCAAAAACAAGAAAAAGACACATTGTACAAGCGAGACAATTGGCCATGTTTTTTGCTAAAAAATACACCAAAGCATCTCTGGCTAGTATTGGGTCCCAAATTGGAAAAAGAGATCACGCTACCGTTTTACACGCCTGTAAAACAGTGGACAACCTTGCAGAAACTGATAAGCAGTTCAAAAAATACATCGAAGATCTGTCCAAAAAGCTATCCTAAACAATTCAAAGCTACTCCTTTATGGGCGGACTCTATTTAATCCCTACACCCTTAGGAGATCAAGCCCCTTCCGAGGTACTTACCCCCCAAGTATTAGCCTTGGTACAGCGTTTGCGGCACTTGGTAGTGGAGAACGAAAAATCAGCCAGAAAATTCCTTAAAGCTGCAGCGCCAGAGGTTCCCCAATCAGAGTGGGTGCTTTATTCCATGAATAAATACACAGATCCAGAAGCGCTTAAAGGCTACTTGAACGTATGTACTGAGGGCTTAGATTTAGGTGTGTTGTCCGAAGCGGGTTGTCCTGGAATAGCTGACCCAGGCGCGGACTTGGTGGGATATGCCCACCAAAAACAAATTTCTGTGTACCCATTAATCGGGCCTTCTTCCATATTGCTAGCGCTCATGGGCAGTGGATTCAATGGTCAGAGTTTTGCATTTCACGGATATTTGCCCATCGACAAACCCGAGCGAAAAGCTGCGCTAAAGCAAGCAGAAAAAATAGCACAAAATGAGGGGCAAACACAGGTCTGGATCGAAACTCCCTACCGCAACTTGTCTTTGTTTCAGGACCTAATTCAACATTTACAGGAAAACACCCTACTCTGTATCGCTTGTGATCTGTCACTTCCTTCTCAATGGATTCAAACCAAATCCATTGGTTTATGGAAAAAAGCCGAGGTGTCCTTCATCCAAAAAAGGCCCGCTATTTTTTTAGTGAGCGGCGGGCAGCTAAAAAGGAAGGATTTTTCGTTTTAGACACGTAATCCATGTTGTATCCTGAGAACCGCACCAAATAATCCTTTATTTGTGTACCGTTGGCATCTTTAAATTCCTCCTGTCCTTGAGACCTTAGGTATTTTTTCACATTACCTGCACCTGCCAAGTGAGCAGCGGCCAATATTCCGGATTCATCGATTACATGTCCGTCGATTACTTGACCAACAGATCGAGGAATATCTTTGCGCAATATCCACTTATTTCGGGCTGTGTGGTGATAAAATACTTTTTCTTGTAATGACGGGTCAAGCACAAAACACGATACGCGATCTACACCCATAAGCGACAACGTCTCAGAGCCAAACTGATATTTTCCCACATACCCGTAAGGATTTACCTTATGGTACATCCCCCTAGACTCCAAAAAGGCCAACGCCTCTTTAAATCCGTTGTAGTCTTTTGACAAATAAGGAAACTCAAAAATTGATGTCGATGATGTATCCATACCAACCAGTGAGCTGTACCCATGTACTTGAGCAGCATCAGGCAGAGAAAATCTCCACCATGAAGAAATCGTCCCCAAAAAGCTTGAAGCCAAAAAAAGTCCCGTTAAAGTATAGCGTGTTATGGTGCTCATCGATCAGGCATTAAGGCCAAAACGTGGCAAATATACAACTAATAATCAAACAGCAAATCAATCAGCTAAACAACTGTCTGATAATGAGTAAATTAACATATTTTAACGATCAATACCTAGGCGATCAACCCAACGCACATAACTTTTACTCTGATTGACATGTTGACCATAGTGGGTGGAAAAACGGTGATAACCGGGTTTTGAGGGATCGGCCACAAAAAATAGATAATTGTGTGATTCTGGTTGAAGTACTGCCTCTATAGCAGATAAATCAGGCATAGCGATCAATCCAGGAGGAACTCCCTTATAGCGATAGGTGTTGAAGGGAGAGTCGATAAGTAAATCCTTGTGAAATACGCGTTTAATCACTTGATCAAAGTCGTTGCTCTGGTGTTTTATCGCAAAAATTACTGTGGGATCAGCCTGTAGTTTCATACCAATGCGCAATCTATTCAAATAAACACCCGCTACTCTGGCGCGCTCTTCTGATTGAACAGTCTCTTTGTGTACGACCGCGGCCAAGCATGATACCTCTAAAGGCGTAAGTCCTTGCTTCTGGGCCAACTCCCTGCGTTCTGGTGTCCAATACTTTTCGTAATAAGACCACATCCGGTCTCTAAAAGAAACCGCATCGGTATTCCAGAAGAACTCGTAGGAATTCGGCAGAAACACGGCCAATACTTGATCTCGGGTCAATTCTTTATCCGCTAAAAACTGGGGATCAGTCCATGCATTCATCAGTGATACACTATCCGCTTCAATTTGACTACCCACACGTCCAGCCAGTAATTCTAATCGATCTTGATTGTTAAAAACTACTTTAACCGTTTCTGATCCTTGCCTAAACTTACGGTACATGTCCAAGTTGTTCATGGACGATTTCAAGGTGTACTTTCCGGGCTTAATCACCTCCCAGCCCTGACGGACACTGACAAAACGTTCAAACGAACTCGGGTTTTTTAAGTACTGTGCTACCTGGTCCATAAAGATAGACTGATCTGCTCCTGTGGGTATGTAAATCACCTGTTGATCATCGAATCGGGTATTTGGAGACCAAACCAATACGTATAGAAATCGGCCAGTGACCCCTAGAATCAACAAGACTAAAAATCCCCATAACAGAACTTTGTGTTTATTTTTTGCTAGAGCCATTTTTGATAAATAATTTGATGTTGTGTCGTTTCTCCAAATCGATACCAATCTCTGATTTCAGCAGCTTGGAGGTATCCAGAACGCAAAAACAAAGACTTACTTGCTGTATTTAAATGAGGTACTTCAGCGTATAACTGCCTTAGTCCTAATTGGTTTTTGGCCCAAAGCGACAAGAGCGATAAGGCTTGTACCGCGATTCCCTTTTGTCGGTGTTCTGGCGAAACAACAATTCCTACTGCAGCTCTTAAATGTTTGTGGTGATAATTATATATGTCCACTATACCCAACGGATTTTTTTGAAGATCTGCTATGACCCAACGATATTGGCCGGTTTGAAGTAAATCAGATTGAGACTTCTGTATGTATTCTGACAATTGGTAGGCGGAATAAGGTTGAACCACGTCTGACCAGGACCAAATGGCTGGATCATTTTCCACAGCATACAACCAATCAAGGTCCTGAGGCTCTAATGCGCGCAATAAAACATGTTCCCCTTTAATCATTAATTACTATTGATCCGTCAAACACATGTACCGCTCCACCGGTAAGAAAAATCTTTTCGTAGCCTTGGGCTGATGGCTCAAAACTAACTTGTAAACTCCCTCCCGGAGTTTGAACATCGATCGCTGTGTGCTCCGTTTTCTGGGCATAATGCATGGCAATGGCCACCGCAGTAACCCCTGTCCCGCAAGACAAAGTCTCATCCTCTACCCCCCTTTCATAGGTTCGTACAAAAAATGACCCATCCTCATTGGGTGTCACAAAATTCACATTGGCCCCTTGAGTACCGTACTGACCATAGCGAATAGACGCGCCAACCTCAGGGACATTCAAATCTAGTACCGAATCGACTATAGCCACGTGGTGAGGAGATCCTGTGTCTAAAAAATAGGCACCGTTGACCACCTGTACATCGGAAACATCCTTCATCTGCAGCTTAACCTGGTCACCTTCTATGACTGCGTGATGTACCCCATCAACAGCCATAAATGATCCAGAATGATTTATCATATTCAATTGCTGAGCAAAAGCAACCAAACAACGTCCGCCATTGCCGCACATGGTTGATTCAGCACCATCGGCATTGTAATACACCATGGAAAAATCCTGTGTATCGTGATGTTCTATCAATATCAACCCATCAGCACCAATGCCAAATTTACGGTCACACAATCGGGCTACGAGGGATTGATTATCTTTTGGAAAATGATTTGATCGGTTATCAATCAGTACAAAATCATTGCCCGTTCCCTGATATTTAGAAAATTGAATCAATCTTTTCATAGGGCAAATATATACATATATCCATCTAAGCCTGCGCGTTAAAGTCTAGTTAAGCCCAGAATTGACATGAAATTTCCTGTTATTTTTGTGCGACTAATTCTATACGCTATGAAAACAACTTTGAAAACTGTTTTGATTGCCGTTGCCAGTAGCGCGGCTACTTATGGAATTTTATTTTGGACACTCCCTAAACAACAAAATCCCTGGAGCGCCCCCGAAAACAACTTAGTCACCCAAGTGGCCTACAACCAACCAATCGCACCTACTGAATTTAGCACTGCTGCAGAAAAAACCATCCATGCTGTGGTACACGTTAAAAATGTTGCGCAGAGTAAAAATTCTCCCTCCCTAGTGGAGTTTTTCTATGGCTTTAAGTTTCAAGAAGCCCCTCAAGTAGGTACTGGCTCCGGTGTAATTATTTCACCAGATGGATATATTGTCACCAACCACCACGTGGTTGCCTCCGCTCAAAATTTAGAAGTGACCCTCAACAACAACCAAACCTATACAGCTCAATTAGTGGGGTCCGATCAAAACTCAGACATTGCGCTGTTAAAAATTGAACCTGGCGAGCCCCTAACCTATTTGGCTTTTGGAGATTCAGACCAAACCCAAGTGGGTGAATGGGTATTGGCCGTGGGTAATCCGTTCAATTTGACATCAACGGTAACTGCGGGCATTATCAGTGCTAAAGCGAGAGACTTGGGAAAAAACCAGTCCTTTATTCAAACGGATGCGGCAGTAAACCCAGGCAATAGCGGTGGAGCACTGGTAAACACCCAAGGCCACTTGATTGGAATCAACACGGCTATTTCTTCGGTTACAGGTGCTTATGTAGGTTACTCATTTGCTGTTCCGGCCAATATCGCCAAAAAAGTAGTCGAGGATATCATGGAATTTGGTGCGGTTCAAACAGGTATTTTGGGAATTCAAACCATCACTTCTCCTGAATACCTAGCCAAGGAACGAGGTATCAAACAACTCGAAGGCGTCTATGTAGAAGAGGTAGAAGCTGATTCAGGGGCTGATCTAGCAGGTGTTAAACACGGAGACATCATTGTTCAAATTGATCGGGTAAAGATTAAAAAATACGCGGATCTAACCGGATATTTGTCTTCAAAAAGACCTGAAGATCAAGTTTCCCTAATGGTATTGCGCGATGGAAAAACGGTAGAGCTCCCCGTAGTCCTCAAAAAAAGAAACACCCTGAGTCTACCCTTGATCGGTTTGACGGTGAAAAACTTGACAGAGGAGGATCAAAAAAAATACAAAACCAAGAAAGGGGTGAAAATTGTTGGTGTACCTGAGGGTTATAAAGGTTATGGATTGGTAGGAAAAGTCATTATTGCGGTGGATGAAATAGCCGTTGAAAACATCTCCCAGGCACAGGAATTATTTAGTCAACTTTCCAGATACCGAAGAACGGTGATCAGTATGATTGACCAAGATGGTGAGAAAGAGCGCTTGATACTGCAATAGTGGTTGGTAAGTTCTGGTTATTCCCTAGATTTGCCTCATGAGGATTGATATAATTACCGTACTTCCAGAATTACTGAAAAGTCCGTTTGAGGCTTCCATTATGAAAAGGGCTATCGAAAAGGGACTAGTCAGTGTTCATTTTCATAACCTGAGGGATTATACCACCTTGAGTTATAATCAGGTGGACGACTACCAATACGGGGGAGGTGCCGGAATGGTCCTGATGATCGAACCTATTGATGCTTGTATCAGCGCGTTAAAAGCGGAACGATCTTATGATGAAGTGATCTACCTCACTCCTGACGGAGAAACCCTAAATCAACGAATCGCTAACCAGTTATCCCTTAAAGGGAATATCATTATGTTGTGCGGCCACTACAAGGGTGTAGACCAACGAGTACGGGATTTGTTCATCACGCGAGAGATTTCCGTGGGAGACTACGTCCTATCCGGTGGAGAACTAGGTGCTGCGATTCTTTGCGATGCACTAATTAGATTACTTCCAGGCGTACTCAATGATGAAACTTCCGCCTTAACGGATAGTTTTCAAGATAATCTATTGGCTCCTCCTGTATATACTAGACCAGCCGAATACAAAGGACTAACCGTTCCCGAGGTATTGCTCAGTGGACATGCAGGCAAAATCGAAGCGTGGAGAGAAGAACAGGCATTGGCACGTACTCAAGAAAGACGACCCGACCTGTTGGCCTAATAAAACACGAAACTATATTGCAGAATCCAATCCAATGGTTTAATTTTGCACACGATTAAATCCAACCTCTGACGAAATCCGTGAATGTTGTTTTTAGCAAAACTTGATTTTTTTAACACATGGAATCATTAATTAAATTTGTTCAGGACGAATTCATTCAAAAAAAGGATTTTCCTGCATTCTCTTCCGGAGATACCATCACCGTTTATTACGAAATTAAAGAAGGTGAGAAAACGAGAACTCAGTTCTTCAAGGGCGTAGTTATTCAACGCCGTGGCGAAGGCGCATCAGAAACATTTACCATCAGAAAAATGTCTGGTGATGTAGGTGTGGAGCGTATCTTCCCGATCAACCTTCCTGCATTGCAGAAAATCGAAGTCAACAAGAAAGGTAAAGTTCGTAGATCAAGAATCTACTACTTTAGAGGTCTTACTGGTAAAAAAGCCAGAATTAAAGAAGTTCGCTCTTAAATTCCCTTTCTTTAATCGAATTGAGGCACCCATAACTTCTTGTAGGTTATGGGTGTTTTCACGAAATATCCCTTCACAACACATACCTGAAATTCATTGATTTAACTATGTCGACGATTTATTATACTAAAACAGACGAGGCTCCTGCTCTAGCTACACAATCATTTTTACCTATTGTTCAAGCATTTGTCAAAAATGCCGGAATTGAAGTGGTGACTAAGGACATTTCTCTCGCTGGCCGTATTATTGCTCAATTTCCTGAACGTCTTAAGGAAAATCAACGTATATCAGATGATTTAGCTGTATTAGGGGCGTTGGCCACAAAACCAGATACCAACATCATTAAACTGCCTAATATCAGCGCTTCAATGCCTCAACTTAAAGAAGCCATAGCTGAGTTACAGCACCTGGGATATGCCCTGCCTAATTACCCTGATCAACCGGCCAATGACCTCGAGAAAGAGATTAAAGCCCGCTATGATAAAGTGAAAGGATCAGCGGTGAATCCTGTACTTAGAGAGGGTAACTCTGACCGAAGAGCCCCCAAGGCTGTGAAAAACTATGCCAAAAAGAACCCTCACAAAATGGGCGCATGGTCTGCTGATTCCAAAACCAGTGTTTTGACAATGAGCAACGGTGATTTTAAATCAAATGAGCGTTCGATCACTATAGAAAAACCAACACAAATCAGCATTTCTTTGGTCGACAAGCAAGGTCAAAAACACCTGCTAAAGCCAGCTTTTTCCTTGCTGGCAGGTGAAATTATTGACGCTTCTGTCATGGAGATCAGCACTTTGAGAAAGTTTTTAACTGAATCTATAGCCCAATGTAAAAAAGAAGGAGTGTTGTTCTCCTTGCACATGAAGGCTACGATGATGAAGGTTTCAGACCCAATTATTTTTGGTGTAGCGGTACAGACCTATTTTTCAGAAGTATTTGCCCAATACGGTGATCTGCTTAAAGGAGCACAACCCAATGACGGTTTGGCCAGTATTCTAGCGTATATCGATGGACTTGAAGGTCAACAAAAAGAGGAACTTTTAAAAGCTATCGAGCAAACAATAGCCGATGGGCCAGATATCGCCATGGTGAATTCTTCACAGGGAATCACCAACCTTCACGTACCAAGTGATGTGATTATTGATGCCTCTATGCCTGCCATGATCAGAAATGGTGGTAAGATGTGGGACAAAAACAACCGAGAAAGAGACACTATTGCCGTAATTCCTGACAGCAGTTACGCCTCTATTTACCAAGCTACCATAGATTTCTGTAAAGCACATGGCGCATTCGATCCAACAACTATGGGAACTGTACCCAATGTAGGGTTGATGGCACAAAAAGCAGAGGAATACGGTTCACACGATAAAACGTTCCAAATAGAACAGGCAGGAACGGTGGAAGTAATCGACGAGAATACTTCCGAAGTCCTTCTGTCTCATAGCGTGGAAAAAGGGGATATTTGGCGTATGTGTCAAGTTAAAGATGCACCAATTCTCGACTGGGTGCAGCTGGCTGTAGCCAGAGCTAGAGCAACTATGGTTCCTGCGGTTTTTTGGTTAGACAAAGAACGAGCACACGACGCACAGGTAATCAAAAAAGTAGAAAAGTATTTAGGTGCCATGGACACTAAAGGACTAGAATTGCCGATCATGGATCCCTACAACGCAACGATATACACCTTAGAACGTCTCAGACAAGGGAAAGATACCATATCTGTCAGCGGCAATGTATTACGCGATTACTTAACCGACCTGTTCCCTATTCTAGAAGTAGGGACAAGTGCAAAAATGCTATCCATTGTACCATTAATGCAAGGCGGAGGTCTATTTGAGACCGGAGCAGGTGGATCTGCACCTAAGCACGTGGAACAATTTGTAGAAGAAGGTCATTTAAGGTGGGATTCGCTCGGAGAATTTTTAGCTTTAGTAGTATCTCTGGAATATGAGGCTGAAAAAAACAAAAACAAGAAAGCAGCTATTCTTGCGGAAACTCTTGACAAAGCCACGGAAAAATTCTTAGATCTTGACAAGTCTCCAGGACGAGAAGCTGGAGAATTAGACAATAGAGGAAGTCATTATTTCATCGCCCAATATTGGGCTGAAGCATTATCAGCCCAAGATAAGGATGAAGAACTTAGTACGCACTTCAAACCAATTGCACAGCAACTAATTCAATCTGAGGCACAAATTCTAAGTGAATTACAAGCCACGGCACATCAAAAACAAGATTTAGGAGGATATTACAAACCAGACGCTAAAAAGCTTGATATTGCGCTAAGACCAAGTCAACAATTGAACGAAATCATAGCCAGTATCTAGTCTAATGGGGGTTAATCAATCTAAAGTCATCAGTGGGGTAAAAACCCTGGTCAAAACTATTTTTCTGATGGTATTAGGACCTCTATTGCTCAATCAAGCGTTGAAAAACCAAGGTCATCCTTTATTTTATCCTGTGCTTATAGCGGGAATCGCAGCCTTTTTTGGTGCGATATACCTGGGTTTTAAAGGTGTCCTTACGGTAGTTCGAGGAATATTTAACGATTAACCTACACCACACCCCACAAAAAAACCCGTTTGGTAGTTACCAGACGGGTTTTTTTATGGTCCTTGGCTTGGGTCTGACGTGTTTTAGTCAGATTCCCTTGACCTATGCACAAAAAAAAAGGCCCGTACAACGTACGGGCCTTCGTAAAAAAAGGCAGCGACCTACTCTCCCACTTGGTATAGCAGTACCATCGGCGCAGATGAGCTTAACTTCCTTGTTCGGAATGGAAAAGGGTGATCCTCATCGCAATAG
>JALQVG010000040.1 GCA_023260435.1 Flavobacteriaceae bacterium
CCTTTTGATTGAACAGCCCCAAATGGGTTCGCTGTATTTTTTTTGTGGCGACAAACGACTGGCCGTTTTGCCTACCCGTTTGGCTGAGGCCCAAGTAGATTGTCCAGAACGCGTGGTTTATCGATCCAGACCGAAGTCTACCCCCTTAAACCGCTCCGTCGATTACCTGTTGTTTTACAGCCCCAGCGCGGTGCAATCCTTTACCGCCGTCAATACCGTTGGGGCGGCTAAATGCGTGTGCATCGGTCCCACAACCGCTGCGGCACTCACCGGAAAAACCCAGAAGGTTTGGATCGCCCAAACCCCAGATTTTAACGCCCTCAGCGCTGCGCTGCAAGAAGCCCTACACGCTGAGTAAAACCCGAATTATGGCCCTTAAAAACGATTTATTCTTACGCGCCCTTCAAGGCCAATCCGTTGATAGACCCCCCGTGTGGATGATGCGTCAAGCAGGCAGGTATTTGCCAGAGTTCCGCGCCCTAAGGGACCAATACGATTTTTTCACCCGTTGCCAAACCCCTGAGATTGCCGCGGAGATTACGGTACAACCCATCAGGCGTTTTCATATGGACGCCGCGATCTTGTTTTCCGATATTTTGGTCATCCCTCAAGCGATGAATATTCCGGTGGAGATGCGCCCAGGTCTAGGCCCTTACCTGCCTCAGCCGGTAAGAACCGCTAGCGATGTGGAGCGCGCTGAGGTGCCCGATGTGCACCAGGCCTTGAGTTATGTATTTGAGGCGATTAAAATCACCAAACAAAAGTTGGACGAAGAGGTGCCGTTGATCGGATTTGCCGGAGCCCCTTGGACTATTCTGTGCTATTGTGTACAAGGTCAGGGCAGCAAGACCTTTGATATGGCCAAAGAGTTTTGTTTCACCCAACCAGAGGCTGCCCACGCCCTGTTGCAAAAAATAACAGACACGACTATTGCCTACTTAAAGGCCAAGGTGTCGGCAGGTGTGGACGCGGTGCAAATTTTTGATTCTTGGGGCGGAATGCTTTCGCCAGTGGATTACCAAGAGTTCTCCTGGCAGTACATTCAACAGATTATCGACGCGTTGAAACCCCATGCCCCAGTGATCGCCTTTGGCAAAGGGTGTTGGTTTGCCCTGAAAGAAATGTCCCAATCCGGAGCTTCAGCACTAGGTATCGACTGGACGCTCTCAGCGATGAACGCCCGCTATCTGAGCGGCGGACGTATCACCCTTCAAGGTAATTTTGACCCAGCCCGCTTGCTCTCTCCGCCGGCGACCATCACCAAGATGGTATACGAGATGATCGACGCCTTCGGCAAAGACCGCTATATTGTCAATCTAGGACATGGCATTTTGCCCAACATCCCTCTGGAAAACGCCCAGGCATTTATAGAGGCGGTGAAAAGCTACCCGGATAGAAATTTGTAATTCCATGGCGCAAATCCCGATGAAAGATCAGTTTTTTGCCTACATCCAAGGCCTTCAAGACCGGATTTGTGCGGGTCTAGAGGCGGCAGACGGACAGGCCCGCTTTCGGGAAGACCTCTGGGACCGCCCCGAAGGTGGAGGCGGTAGAACTCGGGTGCTGGAAGGCGGAAAAGTATTGGAAAAAGCCGGGGTAAATATTTCCGGAGTACACGGAGACCTTCCCCCAGCGATGCAGCAGTATTTCGGGGTAGGGGAAAGTCAGTTTTACGCCTGCGGTTTAAGTTTGGTACTTCACCCAAGAAACCCCATGGCCCCCACAGTGCACGCCAACTGGCGCTATTTTGAGCTCTATGACTTATCTGGGAATACGATTGATTCCTGGTTTGGCGGCGGCCAAGACCTGACCCCTTATTACCTATTTGAAGAGGACGCCCAGCACTTTCACCAGGTGTGCAAAAAGGCCTGTGATGCCCATGACCCTACTTTTTATCCCGCGTACAAGCAGCGCTGCGACCAGTATTTCCACAACACCCACCGGGGCGAAGCCCGAGGAATAGGCGGTCTGTTCTTTGATTACCTCAAGCCTACCCCGGAGCGCGACGCCCAAGGCTGGTACGATTTTGTCACCGAAGTGGGCGACTCCTTTTTGGAAGCCTATGTACCCATCCTCAACCGACGCAAAGATTTGCCCTTTACACCAGAACAGCAAACCTGGCAAGAGATCAGGAGGGGTCGCTACGTAGAGTTTAATCTAGTGCACGACAAAGGCACTTTGTTCGGCCTTAAAACCAACGGCCGTATTGAAAGTATTTTGATGAGTCTACCTCCGCGTGTACAGTGGGTGTACGACCACCACCCAACACCACACACCCCCGAGGCCGCCTTGATCGAGGTCCTTAAAAATCCGGTAGACTGGGTGGCGTTAACCCCAAATAGATCATGAAGAATTTGACTATATATCAAGTGGATGCCTTTGCCGATGAAATTTTTCAGGGTAACCCAGCCGCCGTAGTCGTGTTGGAAAAACCCATGGAAGAGGCGATGATGCAACTTATTGCTGCCGAGAATAACCTAGCGGAAACCGCTTTTTTGGTGCCAGACCCCTTGGGTTTTCACATCCGTTGGTTTACCCCAGTGACTGAGGTCGCTTTGTGCGGACACGCCACCTTGGCAAGCGCGCATGTGGTTTACCAACATTTGGGCTGGAAACAGGAGTACCTGCACTTCCACACCAAAACCAAGGGGACTTTAGTGGTCAAAAAGGAAGAACAAGGAATCTACACCTT
Source organism: Flavobacteriaceae bacterium (assembly GCA_023260435.1). Lineage (GTDB taxonomy): Bacteria > Bacteroidota > Bacteroidia > Flavobacteriales > Flavobacteriaceae > MAG-120531. Next base: position 2,693 of record JALQVG010000040.1, read on the forward strand.
GGATTTTCCCGCTCAGGAGCACGTGGAGAAAACCCCGCCTGCCGGACTAGTCGAGGCCATGGGTGTTCCACCGATCAAAGTATATCAGGGAGAGACCGACTGGATGCTTTGCTATGAGGATCAAGCTCAGATCGAGCAACTAGCCCCTGATTTTAATGCGTTAAAGAAAATACCCGCTCGAGGGATTATAGCCACCGCTCCCGGAAAGGAGGTGGATTTTGTCTCTCGTTTTTTTGGCCCCGCCGTTGGCGTTGACGAGGACCCGGTAACGGGTTCCGCACACACCTTATTGGTCCCTTATTGGGCGATCCAATGCCACCGCCACGATCTTTCCGCCCGCCAACTTTCCTCCCGAGGAGGTTCCCTACACTGTACTTTAGTGGGGGAACGCGTATGGATGCGCGGTCAAGCCCACACCTATATGGTGGGCACTCTATTTATCCCATAAACCCATCGCTATGTTCCCGCTCAACCGAAACCGAAGACTCAGACAATCCCCAGCCGTACGCGCGCTAGTGCGTGAAACCTCACTCAGCCCAGCGGACTTTATCGCCCCTATTTTTGTGGTGGAAGGCCGTCAGGTGCGCGAGGAAATCCCCTCCATGCCCAACTATTACCGATTGAGTTTGGATTTGGTTTCCGCTGAGGTGAAGTCCCTCTGGTCCCTAGGCATCAAAAGCGTCTTGGTATTTGTCAAAGTGCCCGATGCGTTAAAAGACAACCGCGGCAAAGAAGCCATCAACCCCCAAGGGTTGATGCAGCGCGCTGTAGCTGAAATCAAATCAACTTGCCCCGAGATGTCGTGATGACAGACGTGGCCTTAGATCCTTATTCGGTACACGGACACGATGGAATCGTTGAAGGATCGACGATCGTCAATGACCCCACGGTGGAGGTATTGACCCAAATGGCCTTGAGCCACATTGAAGCAGGAGCAGATTTTGTTGCCCCCTCAGACATGATGGATGGCCGGGTGCTGCGCATCAGACAAGCCTTTGAAGCGGCAGGTCACACCAACGCCGGTATTTTGAGTTACTCCGCCAAGTACGCCTCGGCCTATTACGGCCCTTTCCGCGACGCCTTGGATTCAGCGCCCGGTTTTGGCGACAAGAAAACCTACCAGATGGACTACGCCAACCGACGTGAAGCCATCGTGGAAGCTCAAAACGATATCGATGAAGGCGCCGACATCATTATGGTCAAACCCGGATTGTGTTATTTGGATATTGTGCGCGAGCTCAGGGATGCCGTGGAGGTCCCTATCGCAGCCTACCAAGTCTCCGGCGAATACGCCCAACTCAAAGCAGCCGCCCATAAAGGATGGCTCGACCACGACGCGGTGATGATCGAACAGCTATATGCCTTTAAACGCGCAGGCGCCGACCTTATCGCCACCTACTTTGCTGCAGACGCCGCCAGGTTGTTGTAGTATTTTCCCGATAATCGGCAACTGGAAGATTCGTTTTTTCCGCAATGAATCAAGGTTGTCAACCTATAGCTTGCTTCATTAATACCTACACGGAAAAAAGCAAAACACCTTAGGCTTCTTCCTCTTCCACATCGTAGGAATCTAGAATTTCTGGATATAGGAAGTGGTTGTAGGGAAAGCGGGTCACATGGATATCGCGCACGGTGTCATAGACTTTTTTGCGGAAGTGGTCCATGTTTTCTTTGGTGTGGGCAGAGATAAATAAGGCTTGACCATTGACACGGCGCATCCAGGTGTTTTCCCACTCCTCTAGGGTGAAATGGGCGGTGGTTCTCTCCGTCATCAGGTCGTCCTCTTCGATGACCTCAGGTTGGTATTGGTCGATTTTGTTAAAGACCATCAGGGTGCGTTTTTCCGCACACTGAATATCGGCTAGAATTCCTTCAACCGCTTTGATGTGGTCTTCGAAGTCCGGGTGGGCGATGTCAACGACGTGTAGAATAAGATCGGCTTCGCGCACCTCGTCCAGGGTGGATTTAAAGCTTTCCACGAGTTGGGTGGGCAGTTTGCGGATGAATCCTACGGTGTCGGTCAATAAAAAAGGCAGGTTGCCGATGACTACTTTGCGCACCGTGGTGTCTAGGGTGGCAAATAATTTGTTTTCCGCAAACACCTCGCTTTTGGAGATCAGGTTCATCAAGGTGGATTTGCCCACGTTGGTGTAGCCCACTAAGGCGACGCGGACCAGCGACCCTCTATTGCCGCGTTGGGTTTCCATCTGGCGGTCGATCTTTTTGAGTTTTTGCTTGAGCAGGGTGATGCGGTCGCGCACAATACGGCGGTCGGTCTCAATCTCAGTTTCCCCGGGACCGCGCATCCCGATTCCCCCTTTTTGACGCTCCAAGTGAGTCCAAAGGCCTGTTAAACGGGGCAATAGGTATTCGTATTGAGCCAACTCTACCTGGGTGCGGGCATAGGAGGTCTGGGCCCTTTGGGCAAATATGTCCAAAATCAAGGTCGTGCGGTCCACGATTTTGCACTTGAGGGCTCGTTCGATATTTTTTTGTTGGGCGGGAGAAAGCTCGTCGTCAAAAATGACGGATCCGATTTCGTGTTCGGTGACAAAGGCTTCGACCTCCTCCATTTTTCCAGAACCGATGTAGGTTTTTGGGTTGGGGGTGTCGATACGTTGGATAAAACGTTTGAGGACTTCGCCCCCTGCGGTATAGGTTAGGAATTCTAGTTCATCCAGGTATTCGTGTACTTTATCTTCGCTCTGGTCACGGGTGATTACGCCGATGAGGACCGCTTTTTCGTAGACTTGGTTTTGGGCCTCAATCATAGTTAGGTCTTGGGTTTTTTGTAAAGGGGTACACTCGAGCAGGCTTCTCCGTACATCAAGCTGCGCACTAGGGGTTGAATCTTTTGTGCGAGCATCAGATAGGCGTTGTCCGGGATGGGGTATTGGCCACATCCTTTGACCATCACAGGTTTATCCCTCAAGGGTTCGGTGTCTAGGTGGGCGATCGCATCCGCGATCGCCCACTGGTCGAATTCGGTCCAGCTACCCACAAAACTTTGGCGACATACGGGTGCCAGGGTTAGGGAAACTAAAGGAAATGTCCAGGCGGGCAAAAGGGCGTCGGCGCTGCAAAAAATGCGCACCCAAGCATCGCGAGAGGTGGCGAGGTCTAGCGCCGCTAGATGGGCTCTAAATTCGGTTTCTTTCACCATCAGACCCTCATAAAGCCAAGGGGCGATATCGAGTTCTAGGCGTTTTCCTTTGGGGTAAAAATCACCCAAGTCCAAAGTCACCAAAGAACTTTGGGCCACTCTGTTCACAATGGGTTGATCGGAGAGCTCTGCCATAGCGTGTGCCATTACAGCATCCCCAACTCAAGTTTTGCCTCTTCGGACATCAACTCTTGGGTCCATGGGGGATCAAAGGTGATTTCTACTGTCACATCTTTGATCAGATCAATAGTACCCACTTTTTCCTCCACCTCCACCGGAAGTGATTCCGCTACGGGGCAGTTGGGACTGGTGAGGGTCATCAATATTTTTACATCGTAGTCCTCGTTGACAAAAACATCGTAAATCAACCCGAGCTCATAGATGTCCACAGGAATTTCTGGGTCATAAATGGTTTTGAGCACGGCGACGATTTGACTTCCGAGGGCGGAGGATTGTTCTACAGGATCCAGTGGAGTACTCATGAAGTTTGTTTTTGGGTTAGGATTTGATTTGGGTTTGGTAGGCGATCGCGTAGAGTTTAATCTGCTTGATCATGGACACCAACCCGTTAGCTCTGGTGGGAGAAAGGTGCTCTTTTAGCCCGATTTCATCGATAAAATCGGTTGGGGCTTCTAAAATATCCGCCGGTTTCTGGTGGCTGAATACCCGCACCAAAAGAGCGATGATACCACGGGTGATGATGGCATCTGAGTCCGCGGTGAAGACTAGTTTGTCGTCCTCCAAAGCGGCGTGCACCCATACTTTTGACTGACACCCCTTTATCAAATGGTCGTCGTCTTTGTGTACGGGATCTATTTCAGGCAGCGAGCGACCCAGGGCAATCATGTGCTCGTAGCGCTGCATCCAATCCTCGAAGAAGGCAAATTCTTCGACGATTTCTTCCTGGAGTTGTGCGATGGTTTGGGACATAATGAGTTGTTTTAGCAGAGCATCTGCTGGGCTTTTTTTACCCCAGCGATGAGCGCATCCACTTCTTCAAAGGTATTGTAAAAACTGAAACTCGCGCGTACAGTGCCCGGTATGTTGTAATAGGTCATGATCGGCTGAGCACAGTGGTGGCCAGTGCGCACCGCTATACCGAGCTGATCCAGGATACTGCCCACATCATAGGGGTGTACGCCGGCTAGGTTAAAGCTGATCACCGCTGTTTTGTGGTCGTGGTCTCCGTAGATGGTCAAACCTTCAATAGATTTTAACCCTTCCGTGGCCCGAAGCAGCAATTGGTGTTCGTACGCAGCGATTTGCTCAAATCCGATGCTGTTCATGTAGTCTACCGCAGCGCCGAAGGCAATGCCTCCGCAGATGTTGGGTGTTCCCGCTTCAAACTTGTGGGGCAGATCTGCATAGGTGGTCTTTTCGAAACTTACGGTGGCGATCATTTCTCCACCACCTTGGTAGGGAGGCAATAAGTTGAGCCACTTTTCTTTTCCGTAGAGCATGCCTACGCCCGTGGGTCCACATATTTTGTGGGCCGACAGGGTGTAGAAATCGACATCAAGGGCTTGAACGTCGGCGACCAGGTGAGGGGCTGCTTGTGCTCCGTCGATCAACACGGCTGCTCTTACAGCGTGGGCTTGATGGATGATGCGCTCGATATCATTGATTGAACCAAGCGCGTTGGATACGTGGTTGACAAACACCAAACGGGTCCGATCGTTGAGCAACGCTTCATAGGCATCTAGGTCCAAAGTGCCTTGGGGCGTCATGGGGATTACGCGCAAAACAGCGCCCGAACGCTCGCAAGCCATCTGCCAGGGGACGATGTTGGCGTGGTGTTCCAAGGCGGAAACGATGAGTTCGTCTCCGGGTTGGAGGATTTGCCCAAATCCAGCCGCCACAATATTGATGCTGTGGGTGGTGCCTGCGGTAAAAATCACCTCGTGGGCATGGGCGATGTTCAGGTGTTTTTGAATCTTCTGACGGGCCTGTTCGTAGGCGTCGGTCGCTTCTTGGGAGAGTTGATGTACTCCGCGGTGAATATTGGCGTTGTATCGGCTGTAGTAGTCGACAATCACATCGATCACCGGTTGGGGTGTCTGAGAAGTCGCCGCGTTGTCCAAATAGACCAAAGGTTTCCCGTTTTTAAGCGTTCGGCCCAAAATAGGAAAGTCTTTTCGGATGGCGGTGACGTCAAATCCCATAGTTCTTTGTTTTTATAGATCAAATCCGATCTGTACCCCAAGTTTTTGGGCGATGATGCGGTTGATGCGTTGTTTGACCAGCGGTATTTGCACGCTTTCCAACACGTTGTTGGCAAATGCGTACAAGAGCAGCGCCTTGGCCTCTTTTTGCGGAATTCCACGGGACTGGAGGTAGAACAAAGCGTCCTGGTCCAACTGACCTATGGTACATCCGTGCGAACACTTCACATCATCGGCAAATATTTCCAATTGAGGCTTGGTGTTGATGGTCGCCTTGTCCGAGAGCAAAATATTGTTGTTCTGTTGGAAGGCATTGGTTTTTTGAGCGATGTCTTGCACCATGATCTTTCCGTTGAACACCCCGGTGGCGCTTTCGTCAAAAATCCCTTTGTAGTCTTGGTGGCTCTCGCAGTTGGGCACGCCATGGTGTACTAGGGTGTGGTGGTCAACGTGTTGTTTTTCCCCGATGATGGTCACTCCTTTCAAGATGGAGTTGGCATTTTCTCCTTTTTGGTAAAAGTGGAGGTTGTTGCGGGTGAGTTTTCCGCCAAACGAAAAAGTGTGAACGCTCACTTGGCTATCTCTGCCCTGTGCGATGTAGGTATTGTCGATCAGCGAGGCGGTCAGGTTGTCGTTTTGGACTTTGTAGTAATCCACTTGCGCATTGGCCTGGGCGTATATTTCCGTCACTGAATTGGTCAACACCGCATTCGAGGTCAGACTGCGGTGGCGCTCCAAAATTTGGAGTTCCGCGCCTTGGTCTACCACGATCATGCTGCGGGGCTGCAACATGACGGCAGCCTCGTTACCCGTAGCAAAATGGATAATTTCTACCGGCTTGTCGGCAGCCACATTTTTCGGGATGTAAATAAAGGCCCCTTCTTTGCTAAACGCGGTGTTCAGCGCGGTCAATGACTCGTCTTTCGGCGCTATTTTATTGAAGTATTCCTCGATCATCGGCAAATACTTCGGCTTGCTCAACGCGGCACTCATCAGACATACATCGATGCCTTGGTGGGTGGTTTCCGACAAAAACGAAGAATAAGCCCCGTCGACAAATACAATTTTATAGGTGTCGATCTCGTGGAGGAAATACTGCTTTACATTTTTGTAGTCCAAGCAGTCGTTTTGCTTGGGAAATACACTGAAGTCGTTTTGCAAAAGCGCCTTGAGGGAGGTGTATTTCCACTCCTCATCCCTTTTTTCAGGGAATCCTTGAGCTTCAAATACCTTCATGGCTTCCGAGCGGATCTCGTGTACCGGGTGGTCTAGATCAACCCCTCCTTCAAAGGCCATAAACGAAGCGACTAGTTTGTCTTTTAAATCCATAGCGGCTTGGCGTTTAGGCAGTGGTTTCTTGTTTGATCCAGTCGTATCCTTTTTCCTCGAGTTCCAAGGCGAGTTCTGGACCCCCTGATTTTACAATTTTTCCGTTCCACAATACGTGAACATAGTCCGGAACGATGTAGTCTAACAGCCTTTGGTAGTGGGTGATCACCAGGGTGGCGTTGTGCGGCCCTTTGAGTTTGTTCACCCCGTTGGCCACAATGCGCAGGGCATCGATGTCCAAACCGGAGTCAGTCTCATCCAAAATCGCAATTTTGGGGTTAAGCATGGCCATTTGGAAGATCTCGTTTCTTTTTTTCTCCCCACCGGAAAAACCTTCGTTTAAAGAGCGGCTTAAAAATTTGCGGTCGATCTCCAAAAGCGCTGATTTTTCTTTGATTTGCTGCAGCATTTCATTGGCTGGCATCTCGGAAAGCCCTTGAGCTTTGCGGGTTTCATTGATGGCGGACTTCATAAAGTTGGTCACCGTTACTCCGGGGATTTCCACGGGGTATTGGAACGACAAGAACACGCCTTTGTGGGCGCGCTCCTCAGGAGCTAGCTCGCCTAAATCCTCCCCATCGAGTTCGATGGATCCTTGGGTGACTTCAAACTCTTCTTTTCCAGCGATCACGGAGGCCAAGGTGCTTTTTCCAGCTCCGTTGGGTCCCATGATGGCGTGTACTTCGCCGGCTTTAATCTCTAGATTGATGCCTTGTAGGATTTCTTTATCCGCTACTCGGGCGTGTAAGTTTTTGATTGATAACATAGGTATAAGCTTTAGCCCACGGATCCCTCCAGGCTGATTTCTAATAATTTTTGTGCCTCTACGGCAAATTCCATCGGTAATTTATTCAACACCTCTTTGCTGAATCCATTGACAATCAGCGCAATCGCGCTTTCTGTGTCAATTCCGCGTTGGTTGCAGTAGAAAATCTGGTCTTCCCCAATTTTCGAGGTGGTGGCCTCGTGCTCGATTTGAGCACTCTTGTTTTGGGCTTCGATGTACGGGAAGGTATGCGCCCCGCATTGGTTGCCCATCAACAAAGAGTCGCATTGGGAAAAGTTGCGCGCCCCTTCGGCGCGCGCCCCGATCTGTACCAAACCTCGGTAAGAGTTTTGGGATTTGCCCGCAGAGATTCCTTTGGAAATAATGGTGCTGCGCGTGTTGCGGCCCAAGTGAATCATCTTCGTTCCGGTGTCGGCTTGTTGGTGGTTGTTGGTCACGGCAATCGAATAGAATTCGCCGACGGAGTCGTCCCCTTTCAGCACACAGGAAGGATACTTCCAGGTAACCGCTGATCCGGTTTCCACCTGAGTCCAAGAAATCTTGGCGCGGTGGTGGGCGATTCCGCGTTTGGTGACAAAATTATAGACACCACCGCGCCCCTCTTTGTCCCCGGGGAACCAGTTCTGTACGGTGGAGTATTTGATCTCTGCATCGTCTAGGGCGATAAGTTCCACCACAGCGGCGTGCAATTGATTTTCATCTCTGGATGGGGCGGTACAGCCTTCTAAGTAGCTCACATAGCTACCTTGGTCGGCGACCACCAAGGTGCGCTCAAACTGACCGGTACCGGCCTGGTTGATGCGGAAGTAGGTGGAGAGTTCCATAGGACAGCGCACTCCTTTGGGGATGTAGCAGAAGGAACCATCCGAAAATACCGCCGAGTTTAGGGCGGCATAGTAGTTGTCTTTTTGAGGCACCACAGAGCCCAAGTATTGGCGCACCAATTCAGGGTGTTCTTTGATCGCCTCGGAGATGGAGCAAAAAATAATGCCTTTCTCCGCTAGGGTTTTTTTGAAGGTCGTCGCCACAGACACCGAGTCCATCACGAAATCGACCGCCACCCCGGCTAGTTTTTTCTGCTCGTCCAGGGAAATACCCAGTCTTTTAAAGGTGTCCAACAATTCGGGATCTACCTCGTCGATGCTGTTGTACTTCGGCTTTTTGTTGGGTGCAGAATAGTACGAAATATCCTGAAAGTTGGGCTTGGTGTAGTGGACATTGGCCCATTCGGGCTCCTCCATCTGCTGCCAAGCTCGGTAGGCTTCCAAACGCCAATCGGTCATCCACTGGGGCTCTTCTTTTTTGCGGGAAATCGCCACGACGATTTCTTCGCTCAAGCCCTTGGGGAAGGTATCCGATTCGATATCGGTGTAAAAACCATAGGCGTATTCCTTGGTTTCCAGTTCTTTTTTAAGTTCTTCTTCGGTATAGGCCATCGTTGTGCTTTAGTGCCAGAAGGCGGTAGTTAGAGTGAAAAGGATTCGCCGCAGCCACAGGTGCGTTGGGCGTTGGGGTTGTGAAAAACAAACCCTTTACCGTTGAGTCCCCCTGAATATTCCAAGGTGGTGCCAGCCAGGTATAGCAGGCTTTTTTTATCGACACAGATGCGCACGTCGTTGTCCTCAAACACACGGTCATCCTCTTGGGTTGCTCCATCAAACTTGAGGTCGTAGGAAAGGCCGCTGCAGCCCCCACTTTTGACCCCAACCCGAACAAAAGAGGAGGAGAGTTCTCTTCCTTCTTCGCGGAGTAGGGCGCTGATGCGCTCTTTTGCTTCTTCTGAAACGCGAATCATATTAAGTGGATTTAGTCTAAATTAGGGCACAAATATACTACTTTGCTCAGGCAGTACCAATCTTTTATGGGGATTTTAACCTTGCTCCTCAGGCCAATACTCCCTGATTTGACTTAATTTTGCCGCATGGAAACAAAAAAAGGTGTACTCGTTGTGAATTTGGGCTCTCCAGAGCGCCCCACAGCCCGTGATGTAAAGCCCTATTTGGCTGAATTTCTGATGGATGAACGCGTGATTGACCTACCCAAACCGCTCCGCAGTTTTTTGGTCAAAGGCATCATCCTCAATGTGCGTCCCCGCAAATCCGCCGCGGCCTACAGCCGCATTTGGTGGGAAGAGGGCGCGCCACTGATCGTGATATCTGAACAGTTTACCGAGAAACTGCGCGCCCGCACCGACCTTCCTGTCGCCTTGGGCATGCGCTACGGCACCATGACCATCAAAAACGCTTTGCAAGAGCTGCATGACCAAGGGGTCAACGATGTGCTGCTCTTGCCGATGTACCCTCAGTATGCAATGAGTTCCTACGAAACCGTGGTGGTCAAGGTCTTTGAGGACCGAGACGCGCATTTCCCCCACATGAAACTCCACGCCTTTGATTCATTTTACCGCAGGCCGGACTACATCGAGGTATTGGCCCAGGACATCAAGAAGAAGATCGAAGGGTTGGGACACGACCACTTGTTGTTCTCGTTCCACGGCATCCCCGAAAGGCACATCAGAAAGTCCGACCCCACCAAGTTTCACTGCAAAATTGACGGATCCTGTTGCGCTACCCACTCGGTAGCCCACCACACCTGCTACCGCCACCAGTGCGTAACCACCACCGAATTGGTGCGTCAAGCCCTGGACCTACCCAAAGACAAAGTGAGCTATTCCTTCCAATCCCGATTGGGTGCGGATGCTTGGCTCAAGCCGTATACGGATAAAGAATTTGAACGTCTAGCTAAGGCGGGGGTCAACCACCTCGCGGTGGTGACCCCCGCCTTCGTCGCCGACTGTTTGGAAACCCTGGAAGAAATCGCCATGGAGGGTAAAGAGCAGTTTGAAGAAGCCGGAGGAAAACACTTCACCCACATTTCTTGCCTCAACGACAGCGATGCCTTTGTCGGACTTGTAGCCGACTGGATCTCCGATTGGCAAACCAAAACAGTCAAACACGCATGATCGAAGACAAGACTCCTCAGCGCACCGACCTCGCCCAACTCGGCGAATTCCCCCTGATTAAGCACCTCACCAAAGGATTTGCCATAAGCCAGCCTACCACCCAGGTCGGGATTGGGGATGATGCAGCCGTATTGGATTTTTCAGGGAGCACCCAAAAAACCGTACTCACCACGGATCTGCTCATCGAAGGCGTGCACTTCGATTTGGCTTATATGCCGCTCAAACACTTGGGCTATAAGTCGGTCGTGGTCAACCTCTCTGATGTGTGCGCCATGAATGCCCAACCCACCCAAATTACGGCTTCTATGGCGGTGTCCAATCGTTTTCCCTTGGAGGCCCTTGAGGAATTGTACCAAGGCATAGCCTTGGCCTGCAATACTTATGGGGTGGACCTCGTAGGCGGCGACACGA
>JALQVG010000091.1 GCA_023260435.1 Flavobacteriaceae bacterium
CCTCATCAGCCCAGAAAGTAGTCTTCCTCTCATTTTTTACCGTGAGGCCTGCCGCTCCAGATTTGGTTCATTACATCCAAGAAGCCAGAGCACTATTGTTGGAACAAAACGCACACGCACTCTGGATTTTAGGCTCGAGAGCTGGAGAAATACCTGATGCCCTATGCAGCCCTAAATTGCTAAAATTCACCACCATACCTTCCTTTGTTCGGGCGCTAGAAGCGCTGTAATTTTTGTTTAGTTTTTTTCGAAAATAATTAAACAAAATCCATAGGTTATTCCTATTTTCGCTATCATTACTTGAATTTGTTTGGTATGCGTATTTCTGTTTTAGGTTCCGGTTTCTCTTCATTATCTGCCGCTTGTTATTTGGCCCAGCAAGGACATCAAGTATCCATCTATGAAAAAAATGGAAATTTAGGCGGTCGTGCCCAACAGTACAAGCAGGATGGTTTCACCTTTGATATGGGACCTACCTGGTACTGGATGCCAGACGTTTTTGAGCGTTTTTTTCAAGACTTTGGCCACGTGCCGTCGGACTTTTATTCGCTGATCAAATTGAGTCCAGGTTATCAAGTTTTCTTTGGCAAGGGAGATGTCTTTACCGTTTCTGATGATTTAAATGAGATCGAACAGGCTTTTGAATCGATTGAATCTGGGGCCGGTAAACGACTTAAATCATTTCTAGCCTCTGCGCAAAGCAACTATGAAATTGCGATTAAAGATTTAGTGTACCGACCAGGTGAACATATTTTCGAATTGATTACCCCAAAAACAGCGGCCAAACTAGGCCAGTTTTTCAGCACCATCCAAGCAGATGCTGATCGTTTATTTACCGACACACGCCTTAGGCAAATACTTACCTTTCCCTCACTGTTTCTAGGAGCAAAACCATCAGACACGCCCTCTTTTTACAGCTTTATGAATTGGGCCGACCTCGGTTTAGGAACTTGGCACCCCAAAGGGGGTATGTACGCTGTAGTTCAGGGCATGGCTGATTTGGCAGAGTCCCTTGGCGTAAAGCTCCATACCCATGCCCCTGTGGAGGGAATAGGAGTGATTAGAGGTGAAGTTAACCACATTGTGGTCCACGGTCAAGAAATAGCTACCGATTTGGTGGTGTCAGGAGCAGATTACGCACATACGGAGCAGTTACTTCCCCTAGCGTATAGACAGTATTCGGATAAATATTGGAATTCCAGAACTTGGGCCCCATCTGCTTTGTTGTTTTATGTAGGTTTTAGTGAAAAAGTAAACGATGTAGCTCACCACGCCTTATTCTTTGACACGGACTTCAAGAAACACGCCCACACGATCTATGATGATCCCAGCTGGCCCGAAGAGCCCTTGTTCTATACTAGCTTTCCATCTAAAACGGAGACCACATGGGCTCCAGAGGGACAAGAAGCTGCTACATTTTTGATTCCCTTAGCCCCTGGATTGGATGAAGCTCCTGAGGTCATTGAAGAGTATTTTAACCTCATTTTGACCCGTCTTGAATTCCTCACAGGTCAGGAACTCAAGTCAAAAGTTTTGTTTAAAAAACACTTCTGTGTAGCTGATTTTGTCTCGGAATACAATTCTTTTAAAGGGAATGCCTACGGTTTGGCCAACACTTTGTTGCAAACTCACATTTTACGCCCTAAATTGAAGAGCAAAAAAGTCAAAGGACTTTACTTTACCGGTCAGTTAACTGTTCCTGGGCCAGGAGTCCCACCTGCCTTGATTTCAGGGAAACTTACGGCGGAGTTAATCGCAAAATACGAACCTAAACCCTAGCTCATGAGTACGCTTTACGATCAGGTTTCTGAGCATACAAGTCGCTTGGTGACCAAACAATACAGCACCTCTTTCTCTTTGGCGACCAAAATGTTGGGGGCCAACATACGAAGAGACATCTACAACATCTACGGGTTCGTGCGTTTGGCTGATGAAATTGTAGATACTTTTTTGTCTTTTGACAACCGCGCGCTGTTTGATGATTTTGAGGCCCAACTCTACAGGGCTTTAGACCAGCAAATAAGCTTAAACCCGGTATTACACGCTTTTCAACAGACCTATCACCGCAATAAGATACCCCTTGACTACGTGAAGGCTTTTATGAACAGCATGCGTGCTGATTTAGATATCAAAGACTACACGTCTAAAGAAGCTTATGAACAATACATTTATGGTTCAGCTGATGTAGTCGGGTTGATGTGTTTGTGCGTATTTGTACAGGGAGATTTTCATCAGTTTGATCAACTGAAACCAGCGGCCATGAAATTGGGTTCTGCGTTTCAAAAAGTAAACTTTTTAAGAGACCTCAAAGACGATCAAGAGCATTTAGGCCGTTCCTATTTCCCCAACACCAACCTAGCACAACTCGATGAAGCCAGCAAACAGGAATTAATCGATGAGATTGAACAAGACTTTGCGGAGAGTTACCAAGGGATCAAAGACCTTCCGGTTGAGGCGCGTTTTGGTGTATTGGTAGCGTATAGATATTACAGACAGCTGCTAAAAAGCATCAAAAATACTCCAGCTGCTCAGATCAAGAAGAAGCGTATTCGGGTGCATAATGTGAAAAAAATGGACCTTTTATTCAGGTCTTTTGTGCGTTATCAATTAAATTTACTTTGATGGAAATTCTGGTCAACATTCTGATATTTATTGGGGTTTTTGCAGGTATGGAGGGTATGGCCTGGGCCACCCACAAATATGTGATGCACGGGTTTTTGTGGTACCTACATGCGGACCACCACAAAAGAGATCACGACAGTGTTTTTGAGCGCAACGATGCCTTTTTTATTTTTTACGCAGCGGTAAGTATCGGAAATTTTATGTTGTGGAGTTATCAGATTTTCGATTACGGTCTGGCTGTAGGTTTGGGTATATTGGCCTATGGGCTGACTTACTTCTTGGTGCACGATGTGTTCATACACCAACGCCTCAAGTGGTTTCGCAACGCCAATTCCCGATACGCCAAAGCGTTGAGACGCGCCCACAAGATGCACCACAAGCATCTGGGTAAAGACCACGGCGAATGCTATGGTATGCTGCTTTTCCCCTTAAAATATTTAAAAAACCAATAATTGTCCAAGCTTTACCTATTGCTCAATATAGGGAGTATACTTTTCCCGATTGTTGCCAGCTTTCACCCAAAATCTGGACTGGCTCGGCATTGGAAAGCCTATTGGGGCGGGATTGCGATTTCTGCTGTTGTTTTTTTGGTATGGGATGCCGTATTTACGCAACACGGAGTTTGGGGTTTTAACGATCAGTACTTGCTTGGCCCAAGATTTTGGGGTATGCCGTTGGAGGAGTGGTTGTTTTTCTTTTGTATTCCCTATGCCAGTTTATTCATCCATTTTTTAGGGATCAAGTACTACGGTGATCGATGGAAATTTCCCAAAAAAATCACCCAGATGATTTACTTCTTGATGATTTTATGGGCTGTGGTCCAGATCATCGCATTTGCCCCCCGCTGGTACACCACCGTCAACGCTGCATTTTTTCTGGTGATCCTTTTTTTAGGCTATATTTTCCACCCCAAGGCCCTGTTTCAATTCCTGCCTTCATTTTTGATCATCATGATCCCATTTATCGCGATCAACGGAATCTTAACGGGTTCAGGACTTGAGCAGCCCGTGGTTTGGTACAATAACGCGCAAAACATGTCCTTGCGTTTGGGCACTATCCCCTTAGAGGATTTTATGTACGCGTTTAGCATGCTCTTTCTCAGTTGGATGGGTTATGAACGGATTTCTGCGGGAAAACCGATTTAGTGCAATTGTACTATCTCAGATCTTAACGGTAATGTCAGGATTAATTTCCAGAAGGGCCTGGGCAAATCCTGCTTTGTCTTTCGGAGAGATGATCAAGGAATCAAAACGCCCATAGCTCACTTCAATTCGGTCTAAAGAAGCTGCTGGTGCTGAGATAATAGATGAAGTTTTTTCAATTTTTTTTATTGTATGAATGTCAATAGGTTTAAATCGAATAAAACCACTGAACACCTTTAGTTGATTTCCTTGGATTACATATTTCGTTTGGTAAAGCATGTGCAGAATCAAGCCATAAAAAACCACTAGCCCCAGCACCACAAACAGAAGGGATTGATCTACACCTTGTTTGATCCCCACATGAATCATCGGGCCAAAAAACACCAAAAATATGAACCCCAAGAGTGGGAGAGATACTTTTGAATAATAAGTCTGATCGCTATTTTTTGACATACAAATGACAATGCCACCATTAAATCAATGGCCGTGGTCTATATTTTCGCTTGATAAGTAAATAAGTCAAAATACCTACCCTTTGCTTCTATGAGGGCTTCATGCGTCCCTTGCTCGGCTATTTTTCCGCCTTCAATCACCAGTATCTTATGGGCTTTTCTGATGGTGCTCAACCTGTGTGCTATGACAAAAGTGGTCCTTCCTTCCGTCAGGGTAGCTAAACTTTTTTGAATCAGGGCCTCACTTTCTGTATCCAAATTGGAGGTTGCTTCATCTAAGATCAAGATAGAAGGGTTGGCGAGTATCGCTCTAGCTATGGCAATTCTCTGCCTTTGCCCACCGGATAGTTTCACGCCCCGCTCACCGATTAACGTGTCTAAACCATCCTCAAACCGATCGGTAAATTCATGGACATAGGCGGCGTGTACCGCTTCTAATAAGCGCCCTTCTGAAGCCTCTGGTCTTGCGTATAGGATATTCTCCTTGATGGTGCCCTCAAACAGAAATTCATCCTGTAAGACCACACCTAATTGCTTTCGGTAACTTTCCAAGGTCACTTCTCTTAACGGAAAGCCATCAATCGTGATTTCTCCTTGATCTGGATTGATAAATGTGGCTACCAGGCCAGCAATGGTCGATTTGCCAGAACCCGAGCTTCCCACCAGCGCAATCGTTTGTCCCGCCTCAACACTAAAGCTTATGCTGTGCAAAACGTCTTTTTCCTCCTCGTAGGCAAATGAGACCTCTTTAAATTCCATAGCTCCTTGGATATTACCCAATGTGATGTGTCGTTTTGGATCGTCAACTTCACTTATTTCATTCATGAGTTCTTCGGTACGGTCCAAACCGGCCAATGCTTCAGTCAACTGGCTTCCGATATTGCTCATCTGTACAAT
>JALQVG010000085.1 GCA_023260435.1 Flavobacteriaceae bacterium
GCGCTGTGTGTTCGTTTCCAAATCGATCAAGACGACGTGAGATTTCAATTCTTTGGCCAGTTCTCTCAATAAGGAGTCGTTCACGACCAAATAGGATATGGAGTCTAAGGTGTAATAACCGCCTGTCTCTGCCTCGGGTCCGGCAATAATTGTTTTACCGTTATCTGCCCGATACAGATAGTTAGTGTTTTGTGCCCTGGATAGTGGAGATGCCAAGGAGAAACCAACTAGTAATAATAGCTGGATCATAGATGATTTAGTTGAGTTCATTTGATAAGTAACATATAATAATCTAAGCTAACAAATTTAAGTAACATTACCTAAATGACTTAAATTTCAGGTGGTTGCCCTGCTCGCTAGATTATTTTAGATGTATCGATAAAATAGCCCTGTCAGATGGAACTGTTTAAACAAATTTTTAAAAAAGACCGAAGTAAAGTCAAATTATTGGCTTCAGACGGTTTGGTTTTTTGGGGAGATACCCAGCTCCAATTAACAGATCAAGAACATGACTTCTTGATTAAACTCATGTATGAAAAGATATGTTCAGCCAAGGAGTTTGGCCCCAGTTTGGGTACATCTGGTTCTTGGAAAAACCAGTTACGCATGCTGAACTACAATTTATTCTACCAAACTAATGGGCAATGTCAGGTGTTGATCAGACCAAATCCAAAGGATAAACGAGGAATCTGTTTTGAATTGGAAATAGCACCGGAGAAGGAACTTACTTTCCTGTCCAGCATATTTTCTTTTTAACACAAAAAGTAGTTAATTAGGGGAAAATTATACTCCATGAAACATTTATTGTTGTGGACTGCCCTGGGTGCAGTTCTATTTACTGCCCAAGCCCAGGAAAAAGGCGGTAAAGATGCTTCAGCATCAAAAGAAAAAAAATACGAAGACATCGTAAACAACAAAGCCAAGACAGATCAAGGTTTGTTCTCTGTACATCAAGTGGCCGAGAAATATTACTACGAGATTCCTGATTCTCTTATGGGACGTGAGATGTTGATGGTGACCCGAATTGCCAAAACGGCCAATGGTCTAGGTTTTGGAGGTGGCAAACAAAACACCCAAGTGCTTCGTTGGGAAAAAAAGAACAAGCAAGTGCTTTTGCGCTTGGTGTCCTATGACAACGTAGCCGCGGATAGCTTGCCGGTGAACGAAGCTGTAGTCAATTCTAATTTTGAACCGATCGTTGCTTCTTTTGGTATATTGGCCTCAGGACCAGATGCCGAACATCCTTCTACCCTGATTGAGGTGACTGATTTGTTTCAAGATGATGTAAAAACATTGGGCATCAGCAATGGTTATAAAGAGACCTACAAGATTTCAGGAATAGATGCCAAACGGTCTTATATAGAGTCTGTTAAGTCGTATCCACTAAATATTGAAGCCAGACACGTAAAAACGTATAAGTCTACCAAGCCACCATCCAATGGATCACTTGAAGCGTTCTCTGTGGAGATCAATAACTCCATGATCTTGTTGCCTAAAGAACCCATGCGACGCAGATATTTTGATGAGCGCGTAGGATGGTTTGCCCGTAGTCAGGTTGATTATGGTTTAGCAGATCACAAGTCCAAAACCGTTACCTACTTAGACCGTTGGCGTTTAGAGGTTAAAGATGAAGATGTTGAAAAATTCAACAGGGGTGAATTGGTAGAGCCCAAAAAACAGATTGTTTATTATGTAGACCGCGCAACACCAAAACAGTGGGTGCCTTATATCAAACAAGGGATTGAGGATTGGCAAGTTGCCTTTGAGGCGGCTGGTTTTAAAAACGCCATTATAGCAGCTGATCCCCCATCTGTAGAGGAGGATCCAGAATGGTCCCCTGAGGACGTGCGTTATTCAGTGGTTCGCTATTTAGCATCGCCAATTCCAAATGCTAATGGTCCTCACGTAAGCGATCCGCGCAGTGGTGAAATTTTGGAATCAGACATTAACTGGTACCACAATGTAATGACTTTGTTGCGCAACTGGTTCTTTGTACAAACAGCTGCCATTAATCCTGAGGCGCAAACCCCGGAGTTTAAAGATGCCGTCATGGGTCGCTTGATCCGTTTTGTTTCTTCGCATGAGGTAGGACACACTTTGGGCTTGCCACACAATATGGGCAGTAGTGTCGCTTACCCAGTGGACTCTTTGCGTTCAGCTTCATTTACAACTGAGTTCGGAACAGCGCCCTCAATCATGGATTACGCTCGTTTTAATTACATCGCACAACCTGGCGATGATGGAGTGGCTTTGATGCCCAATATTGGGCCCTATGATAAATATTCCATCGCCTGGGGTTATCGACCTATTCTGGGCAAATCCCCTGAGGAAGAAAAACCCATACTAAATCAGTGGATTTTGGATAAGAAAGGCGATCCGCTTTATCGTTTCGGAGCCCAACAGTTCCAGGTGATCGATCCTTCCTCACAGACAGAAGATCTGGGAGATAACGCAATGAAAGCGAGCACCTATGGAATCGCCAACCTAAAACGCATTGTCCCCAACCTGATTAAATGGACTAGTGAGGAAGGTAAAGACTACGAAGACTTAAGCGATTTGTACAATGAGGTCCTCGGACAATACAACCGCTATATGGGACACGTTACTGCTAACTTAGGAGGTGTGTATAAATACACTAAGACTTATGAGCAGGAAGGGGCTGTATATACCCATGTGCCCAAGAATTTACAGCAAGACGCGATGCGCTTTTTGCAAGCAGAATTATTTGCCACTCCATATTGGATGCTGGACCAAAACATCCTCAACAAAATTGATTTCACTCCAGCGGTGGAAAAGGTACGCGGCCTTCAAGTGCGCACCTTGAATCAATTGTTGTCTTTTGAGCGTTTGGCCAGGGTGATGGAAAACGAGGCGGTTAATGGTGGGGCTGCCTACAACATCAAGCAAATGATGGATGATTTAACCCAAGGAATTTGGTCAGACGCACGCGGCGGAAAAGCTGTAGACACCTACCGAAGAAATTTACAGCGCGCCCATGTGGATCGACTCATTTTCTTGTTGCAAGATAAACCAGCCGCTCCATCAGGTAGAGGTGCTGGAAATGCTGTTGACCCCGATGTAACGGATATTCGTGCGGCTGCTTTAGACCAGTTGACCAAACTGGCCAAAACAACCAAGTCGGGTTCATCGGATGCACTCACCAAAATACATTTAGCTGAGCTAAACGCCAGAATTAAAAAGGCGATTCAGTAGATGTCTGAAAAAAAAGCACCTAAAGCAGTTCTGATTTTTATATTAGGGCTGCTTTCTTCTATTGGGCCTATTTCCATTGACCTTTATCTGCCTGCTTTCTCTGCGATTGCCTCGGATTTAAAGACCGATGTGTCTTCTGTAATGCTTTCCTTGTCCGCTTTTTTTGTGGGTATTTCCCTGGGGCAATTGGTGTATGGACCGCTGCTAGAGCGTTTTGGTCGAAAGAAACCGCTCTATGGAGGTTTAGCGCTCTATGCTCTTGCCTCAGTGGGTTGTGCCCTATCTGAAAGTGTCGAAGCGCTTATTTTCTTTCGTGGGCTTCAGGCGTTAGGGGGATGTGTCGGCATGGTCGCTTCTCGGACGTTGGTTCGGGATTTATTTCCTGTACACCAGATCGCAAAAGTTTTCTCTTCCTTGATGTTGGTCATTGCAGTATCTCCACTGATTGCCCCAACTTTAGGTAGTTTGATCACCATCCATTTGGGTTGGCGCGCTTTGTTTGGGGTATTGGTCGCAGTAATTGCCGCCATATTGCTGGGCATCTATTTCTTATTGCCCCAGGGGGCAGCACCCAACCCAAGTTATTCGCTTAAGCCCAGCTCGATACTCAAGAGTTTTAAAAGTGTACTTAAAGAGCCACAGTTTGCTTTGTATACGGCAACCAGTTCAATCGCCTATTCAGGATTATACGCGTACATCAGTGGTTCTCCATTTGTGTTTATGGACTATTTCAGAACGGATGAAACAACCTATGGGCTCATCTTTGCCTTAATTGCAGCTGGATTAATTGGAACGGCACAAATTAATGGTTTGTTGCTTTCCAAGTGGGGATCTGACCAGATTATCCGTATTGCCTTAAGCATTCAAAGCCTTGTTGGACTTACTTTGGTATTGCTTACGGCAACAGGTTTGATTCAACTGTGGAGTATGGTTGGACTACTTTTTCTTTTTTTGAGTTGTCAAGGGCTTATTTTTCCCAATGCATCGGCACTATCCATGGCTCCATTCTCGAAGAATGCCGGAAATGCCTCTGCATTGATGGGATTTTTTCAAATGAGTGTTGGCGCCTTTCTATCTGCGTTGGTTTCTTTGTTTCACGATGGCACAGCCCTTCCGATGACTGGGGTGATGGCTTTTTGTACGCTAGGGGCTTCAACGGTGTTGGCTTTTGGGAGATTGCGTTTGGTGCGTCGCGCATCCAAAACGCTTTTGGCTGAAGAAGAAGCGGAAATGATGAACACTCTGTGATTGATTTTATCTATTGATTGATAAAAACTATAGATAAAAATAATTGACAAGGAATACGTAAATTTGTGTTCTTCAAAAACCTATGTATTATGGATAATCACGCACACGGATCTACCCACGGAAGTGGTGCAGGTAAATGCCCTTTTAGCGGCGCAACCACAAAACAAGTTGCCGGTGGCGGAACTAGCAACAGAGACTGGTGGCCCAATCAATTAAAATTAAATATCCTTAGACAACATTCTTCCCTATCTAATCCTATGGATGCCGGGTTTAATTATGCTGAGGCGTTTAAAAAACTTGACTTGGGAGCTGTAAAACAGGATATTATGGATCTGATGGTCAACTCACAGGATTGGTGGCCAGCAGATTATGGACATTATGGACCATTTTTCATCCGTATGGCCTGGCACAGTGCCGGTACATACAGGACTGGAGACGGTCGCGGAGGTGCAGGAACTGGAACCCAGAGATTTGCCCCTTTGAATAGCTGGCCAGATAACGGAAATTTGGACAAGGCTAGATTGTTGTTGTGGCCGATTAAACAAAAATACGGCAAGTCCCTTTCTTGGGCGGATTTGATGATTCTGGCAGGTAACTGCGCTTTGGAATCTATGGGATTCAAAACTTTTGGTTTTGGCGGAGGTAGAGCCGATGTTTGGGAGCCAGAAGAAGACATATACTGGGGTGCAGAAACCGAGTGGCTAGGAGACAAGCGATACCAAGGAGATCGCGAGTTAGAAAATCCTTTAGCGGCGGTTCAAATGGGATTGATCTACGTCAACCCAGAGGGACCAAACGGAAACCCTGATCCTTTAGCGGCAGCTAAGGATATTCGCGAAACATTTGCCCGAATGGCGATGAATGACGAAGAGACAGTTGCCTTGATCGCAGGTGGCCACACTTTTGGTAAAACACACGGCGCGGCAGATCCTTCGAAGTATGTAGGTAGAGAACCTGCTGGTGCCCCTATTGAAGAGCAAGGTTTAGGCTGGAAAAACAGTTTTGGAAAAGGACATTCAGAGCACACCATCACCAGTGGTTTAGAAGGAGCCTGGACAACAACGCCTACACAATGGAGCAATAATTATTTTGAAAACTTGTTCGGTTATGAGTGGGAGTTGACTAAAAGCCCTGCAGGCGCACATCAGTGGAAGCCAAAAAACAACGGAGGTGCAGGATTGGTTCCTGATGCCCACGATCCCAATGTGACCCACCAACCATTCATGCTCACTACAGATATCGCCTTGCGAGAGGATCCAGCTTATGAAAAGGTTTCCCGTCATTTCTTTGAGAATCCGGATGCTTTTGCAGATGCTTTTGCCCGTGCATGGTTCAAGTTGACCCACAGAGATATGGGGCCAAAGTCCCGTTACCTAGGTCCTGAGGTGCCCGCTGAAGATTTGATCTGGCAAGATCCATTGCCAGCTGTCACGCATGCCCTAATTGATGCAGGGCAAATAGAGTCTTTAAAAGCGGATATTTTAGCTACAGGCCTGCCTGTTTCTGCATTGGTTTCTACGGCTTGGGCCTCTGCATCAACTTTCAGAGGTTCTGATATGCGCGGAGGGGCCAATGGTGCCCGCGTTCGCCTAGCTCCTCAGAAAGATTGGGCGGTGAATAACCCTGCCCAGCTGGCACAAGTAATATCTGCACTCGAGGGTGTTCAACACTCATTTAATCAAGCTAACGCTGGTGGTGCTCAAGTATCCCTGGCTGATTTAATTGTTTTGGGTGGTGCTGCAGCCATTGAAAAGGCAGCGAAAGACGCTGGATTCAACGTGACCGTGCCTTTTACTCCTGGAAGAACTGATGCAGCTCAAGAGCAAACAGATGTGGCTTCTTTTGAGGTTTTGGAACCCATCGCCGATGGATTTAGAAATTACCAAAAAGCCTTGTTCTCTGTCTCTGCAGAGGAGCTATTGGTAGACAAAGCCCAGCTGTTAACGCTAACCGCTCCTGAAATGACTGTATTGATCGCTGGTATGCGTGTATTAAACACCAACTACGATCAAAGCCAGCACGGTGTTTTCACTAAGAAACCTGGAGTGTTAACCAATGATTTCTTTGTAAACCTACTTGACATCAACACGACTTGGAAATCGATTTCATCTGATGATCAATTGTTTGAAGGTCGTGACCGCAAAACAGGTATGGTGAAATGGACCGGTACTCGCGTGGATTTAATCATCGGTTCCAATACTGAGTTGCGCGCTGTAGCTGAGGTGTATGCCTCTGCAGATGGTCAAGAGTCCTTCATTCACAAGTTTATAGCTACTTGGAATAAGGTGATGAACCTTGATCGGTTTGATTTAGCTTAATCGTTCCGTTTATTTGCTTAGTTAGGGCCGGTGCACAGCACCGGCCCTAACTGTTTTTAGGCGTCAGTGTACGCGTGTTAATTTTAGATTTCACCTCTACAAAGCCCCTACATAGTTATTTTTTTACAGTGTTTCCTTTTGGAGTTTGCCAATTGCATCTTCGTAAATCAATGGTTTTCAGGGGTTAGAGGACAGGTGTAGTGTTTTTGTAGTGTTTTCCCAGGGTTAATTAACCACAACATCTCTATATCTTAGAAAAATCAACGAAAACGTTTGAAATCAACTAAACCAAAAATTTACCCTATGAAAAGAATGCTTTTATTTTTGACTTTGGCGGCCACCATGATGGCGTGTACCAAAGACGATGATCAGGATGCTGAAATTGCCTCCCTAACTGAACAGCTCAACCAATTAAAGACAGATTTAGCTGGATTAACCGCACAGTTGTCCACGCTAAATTCGTCCAACAGCGCTTTAGAGGCTGAGGTAGACGCTTTAACAGCCACGGTAACTGCCCTACAGGCTTCAAACGCCACATTGACTACGGATACGACCACCATGGGTGCGACTAT
>JALQVG010000101.1 GCA_023260435.1 Flavobacteriaceae bacterium
ATCGAATTGGTAGACAGCGGTCAGCTCAGGTGTGCAGAACCTTCCTCATCGGGTTGGGTAATCAATGAGTGGGTAAAAAAAGCAGTGGTGCTTTACTTCCCGATCCAACAGATGGAAACCCATGAAGTAGGTATCTTTGAATTCCATGACAAAATGCCGCTCAAACGAGGCTATGCTGAAAAAGGTATTAGGGTGGTTCCTCATGCTGTAGCAAGACATGGAGCCTACATTGCTCCTGGAACCATATTGATGCCTAGTTACGTGAATATTGGTGCCTATGTTGACACAGGTACTATGGTAGATACCTGGGCTACTGTGGGTAGTTGTGCTCAGATTGGCAAAAATGTACACCTCAGTGGTGGCGTAGGGATTGGCGGTGTATTAGAACCTTTACAAGCGGCCCCTGTAGTTATTGAAGATGATGTGTTTGTCGGATCGCGTTGTATTGTCGTTGAGGGTATTCGCGTGGAGCGGGAGGCTGTTCTTGGCGCCAATGTTGTATTGACTGCATCCACTAAAATTATTGACGTCACAGGAACTGAACCCGTAGAATACAAGGGTTATGTACCCGCTCGATCTGTGGTCATCCCTGGGAGCTACACAAAAACATTTAAAGCAGGAACCTACCAAGTACCCTGTGCATTGATCATCGGAACTAGAAAGGAAAGTACGGACAAGAAAACATCACTCAATGATGCGCTCCGAGAATACAGCGTATCTGCTTAACCAAGTTAACGAGTTTTTTTGATCCCGAAGTCAGTCCAACTCGACTTAAGCTTAGCTACTTCTCGGCGAATGGCCTTATTTTTATCGATGGACTCCTTGGTTTTGTACGATCTTTTGTGGTCGAGATGAATACATATAGCACTGTACCTCAACTGCTTAGATTTAATACCTAAATGTACTAAACGCTCACCCAATTCACGGTCTTGACCACCGTATTGCATCCGCTCGTCAAAGCCATTGACCGCCAATAAATCCTCTTTCCAGCCTGAAGCATTGTGGCCATTCCAAGTCGCCTTAGTCGGTGTCCAACTGTTGAGCAATTGAGCCCAGTTTCCTTGTGCGCTGAGTTTGTTATTTTTAAAACTGCGTTTAAGCCCTTGACTTTTTAGCCACTTTAGTGAAAAACAACGCTGTTGATCGATATCTTCTGAAGTGATTTTTTCAGAAATAACCATGGGCAACATAAAATAACCTCCCGACAAAAAGTATCCAGGAGTCTTGTTTCGGTGGTGAACTTCCAGAAAGTCTGCTCTTGGGATACAATCCCCATCAGTCATTACAATATAGGGAGCCTGGGCAGCTAAAATTGCTTTGTTTAAAATACGCGACTTCTGAAAACCCTCGTCTTCTTGCCAAACATGTTGGATCGGATAAAAAACATGGGACCTCATTTTTTCAATTAGTGCAGCGGTCTCAGGGCCAGAACCGTCGTCGGCGATCACTAACTCAAAATATCTAAATGTTTGTGCATTAAAACCCCACAATACTTTTTCCAGCCAAGCAACCGCATTGTAGGTGCTTAATACCACAGATATGGATACAGAGGATTCTCTCATCGGATTAATTTGCCCAAAATTAGAAAAACAATCCTTGGTTATCGTTATTTTTGGGTCATGAAACTCAAAGAGTATCCATTATCCATATTTCATTCTGGAAGACTTTTATTACACACCAAAAATCTATGGTCTCAGACCCCTGAAGACACACCTGATTTGGTGGTCAGTCTCACAAGCTTTGAACCGCGATTAAAAGCGCTTCACTTAGTGGTGCGCAACATGCTGGAACAAGATTTAGCTCCAAAAAAAATCGTGTTGTGGTTAAATAAAACCCTAGAAAACAAGGTTCCCCATTCCCTCAATAAAATGATCGGACCGCGTTTTGAAATACGCTTTTCCGATATTGATGGCCCACAGCTTAAACTGATTGAATCCCTAAAAAGTTTCCCAAATGACCTGATCGTTACTTGTGATGACGATTTAATTTATCCTAAAAATTGGCTTTCAACACTTTACAGCGCTCATATTTCACATCCGGGACACATCATGGCCCACCATTGTAGACTGATTAAACGAAATGAATTAGGCGAGCTTTTACCCTACACTCAATGGAATTGGGATCGCTCAAAACCGTATGATGAAGCGGATTTATTAGCGATTGGATCGTCAGGAGTCCTTTACCCTCCCCATAGTTTTAACCATCAGGTAGGTGATATGGAGCTTTTTCAAAAGCTTTGTCCTAAATCTGATGATTTATGGTTTAAAGCTATGGCGTTACTCAACGATACTCCGGTTAAATGGAGTGGTTATTCTTTTGAACCCATCCCCATATTGGGCAGTCAAAAGGTCAGTCTAAAGAAATCGAATGTACATCAAGACAAAAACAGAATTCAGTGGAATCAAATTCTAACACATTTTCCGGAGCTGATCTAAACCAAATCGTGAAAAAAGCCCATGAGGTAATTGACGGTGGTGGAGTGATTTTGTTTCCCACGGATACCATTTGGGGGTTGGGATGCGATGCCACGAATAAAATGGCAGTTCAACGTATTTACGATATAAAAAACCGACATGAACTCAAATCCATGATTTGTTTGATGGAATCTGATGCGATGCTTTCGCGATGGATCGTCGATGTCCCAGAAGTAGGTTACGATTTAATCGAACTATCTGAGCATCCTTTAACCCTGATACTAGATGGTGCTAAATCAGTGGCAGAAAATTTATTGGCCCCCGACGGAAGTCTGGGAGTTAGGGTGGTCAAACACACCTTTTGTCAGCGACTGATTCAAAAAATGCGCAAACCATTAGTGGCCACTTCTGCCAACAAATCGGGCAACCCTTTTCCAAAATCTTTTGCGGAAATAACCCCAGAGATT
Organism: Flavobacteriaceae bacterium; assembly: GCA_023260435.1. Classification (GTDB taxonomy): domain Bacteria; phylum Bacteroidota; class Bacteroidia; order Flavobacteriales; family Flavobacteriaceae; genus MAG-120531. The sequence continues at coordinate 2,882 of JALQVG010000101.1, forward strand.
TTACAAGCTGTTGACTATATAGTACCTTTGGATCAATCGTTAACTCTGTCTCGACCTTCAACCATAATTCGCTTAAAATCGAATGGAGAGGTTGCCATTATTCGCTCATGAGTCCAAACATCTACTGCGTTGAAGCATTAAATCACCCTGTATTTAAAACTTTAAGTCATGTTGCGCAAAAACTTGATTTAGAGTGTTATGTGATTGGCGGTTATGTTCGTGACCACCTGTTGAATAGGGCGGGGTCGAAAGACATTGATATTGTGGCTGTTGGAGATGGTATTGCTCTTGCTCAAGCATTGGCCGATGCCCTGCCGGGCGCTTCAGAGGTCAGTGTGTTTAAAAACTATGGAACAGCCATGTTGCACTATCAAGACATCACACTTGAGTTTGTCGGAGCGCGCAAAGAAAGCTACACACACAACAGCCGAAATCCAAAAGTGGCACCCGGCAGTTTGGCAGACGACCAAAACAGGCGTGACTTTACCATTAATGCTTTGGCGCTCAGCCTGGATCAAAATCAATGGGGTGCATTGCTCGATCCTTTTACCGGAGTGGATCATTTAGCGGCTAAATTGTTGATTACTCCACTAGATCCTCAAGTGACTTTTAGCGACGATCCGTTGAGAATGATGCGGGCGATTCGTTTTGCTGCTCAACTTGATTTTACAATCGACCCACAAGCTTGGCATTCCATAAAAAATCAAGCTGAACGAATTAAAATTATTGCCCCGGAGCGTATCGTTGATGAACTGAATAAGATCATGTCTACACCAAAGCCCAGCACAGGACTATCTCTGCTGTATGAAGCTGGTTTACTCGACATCATCCTACCAGAAGTGACCGCTTTATTGGGTGTTGAAGAAATTGAAGGACAACGACACAAAGATAATTTTTGGCATACTTTGGAAGTTGTGGACAACATATCTCGAACCACTGAAAAGCTATGGCTCAGATGGGCGGCTCTTTTACACGATATTGGAAAAGCACCAACAAAACGGTTTGATCCCAAAATTGGATGGACATTCCATGGACATGAGTTCTTGGGAGGCAAAATGGTTCATAAACTTTTCAAAAGGCTGCATATGCCGCTCAATGAAAAGGTGAAGTATGTGCAAAAATTAGTTGCCATGAGTTCACGCCCCATTATCATTGCTGAAGATTTCGTGACTGATAGTGCCGTGAGAAGGTTGGTGTTTGACGCTTCAGACGACTTGGAAGATTTAATGACCCTTTGCGAGGCGGACATTACGACCAAGAATCCGAAAAAACAAAAGAGGTACATGCAGAACTTTGCCACAGTTCGTCAAAAAATTGCCGAAGTGGAACAGAGAGATCATCTGCGGAATTTTCAACCACCTGTAGATGGTGCAGAAATCATGGAAACTTTTGGCATAGGTCCTTCACCATTCATCGGTCAAATCAAAGAAACCATCAAGGAAGCTATTTTGGAAGGTGAAATACCTAACCAGAAAGAAGCAGCTCGAGCATTAATGCTTAAAAAAGGTATTTCTTTGGGATTAACCCCCATCAATTCGGCTTTATGAAACAACAGTTTAACACTTGGGTAAAAATATCGTTGATCCTAGTTTACTTGGTGGTTATTGCGGGAGCCTTCGTCCGCATGACTGGAAGTGGAATGGGTTGCCCAGACTGGCCAAAATGTTTTGGCTACTATATTCCTCCTACAGAGGAATCCGCGCTTAGATGGGCCCCTGAAAGAGAATTCAAACAGGGACATGTCATCATTAAAGACGAACAGCTATGGGTAGCTCAAAAGGATTTTGTGACTGGTAAGGAATTTAATCCCACCTATTGGGCCCCATACACCAAACACGACTATGCCTTATTTAACCCCTACCACACTTGGGTTGAATACATCAATAGACTGTTAGGCGCCATAGCTGGCTTGGCTACTTTATTGATGGCCTTGTTTTCACTATCCATGTGGCGGACAAAAAAAGGACACACAGTTTTGGCATGGGGGGTAGTTTTTGGGATGGGGTTTCAAGCATGGCTTGGTGCTACAGTGGTTTATTCCGTATTGGCTCCGTTTAAAATCACCTTGCACATGCTCATGGCTTTGGTCATCATCGGAGCATTGATGGCCCTGTGGCCCAAAAAACAGATAGCCCCACTAATCAATTCTTCTTTGCTCAAATTTTCTTTTGGAGCTTTGGCTTTATTGGCCATTCAAGTGATTTTGGGTACCCAAGTCAGGTCGTATGTGGACCATCAGTCTGAAATCACCTCAGGCCTTCATCCCGAAATTTGGCTTCAGAGTCCTCCAGTGCTTTTTTACATACATCGCTCTTTTTCAATTGCTCTGCTGCTAGTACAATGGTGGATTTGGCGCATAAGCCCGCCTGAATTAAAAAAGAGACACCTTATTACCCTCGGATTATTGGTCGGTACAGCCATTTCTGGAATCGTGCTTTTTTATCTAAATTTCCCAATGGGAAGCCAAACAATTCACTTAGTATTGGCTACATTAATTTTTGGCCTTCAATGGAAAACAATTTTGGACCTGATCACCTCAAAAAATACGGAGCAATAGTATGAAATACGACAAAATACGCGTCATCCTGGACGACAAATCAGATGTATTTAGGGACATCGCCATCGATCCGTCGGCCTCGTTGGCCGATCTACACCAGCAGATTTACAGCAGTTTTGGATTTAATGGACAAGAAATGGCCTCATTCTACACCTGCGATAGCGAATGGGTACAAGATCAAGAGATTTC
>JALQVG010000097.1 GCA_023260435.1 Flavobacteriaceae bacterium
CGCATAGTTCTCCACAACCCCTTAAATCATCAATGATGCCCGCATTCGTTGTTCCAGCGGTGACCACTAGAGCAAAAATTCGGTCCTGATCTTCAGCACTTAATCGATTGACTGCCTCGTTTACTTGATGCGGGGACATGGCTCCATAACAATCTATGGAAAGCACATCTGCATCGATAACTTGAGCCATCGCTTTTACCGATGCATGCGCATGATTGCTGCAAACCATTAATCCTCTTTGTGACATTCTTTCTTTTGTTCGTGTGCGCCAATCGTGTCTGGCCGCTACCAAAGCAGAAAGATTGGCCGCGGTTCCTCCGGAGGTAAATACCCCGAAAGCACCTTGAGGCAATCCAGTCAAGGATACCAACCACTGCATCGCTTCATTTTCACAATAAATCCCGCCAGCTCCCTCCATCCAATAGGCTCCGTGAATACTCGATGCCGAAGTCACCAAATCAAACATTATGGCTGCCCTAGTGGGTGCTGCAGGAACAAAGGCCAGGTTTCTAGGATGGTCAATAGGCACAGTATGTTTAACCAGAACCTCTCGAAACAATTCAAAGGCCTTTTGACCACCAATGCCCTTGGCAGAGATTGTCTGGCCAATGCGTTCACGCAATTCTTGTTCCGATATGGGAATGCCTAACTCTGGGTGTGTTTTGGTAATACGACCGATCACATACTTCATGACGTCTAAAGTCATGTCCACTACATCAATGTCAATCTTGTGCATGCTTAAGGAAATATAATTAGGCTACAGGCTTGATCTAAGGGGTCAAATGTCTCGTATAAAGCATCGAAAAATTGTGTTCCATAAGCCAAGTAAAAAGGAGCAAAATTTCTTTTGCGTTCTTGGTATCCGCCCTGGGGAAACAATTCATTGTGCCATTCACTCAATCGAGCTACTTGGTCTTTGAGCTGGCGTTTTTGCGCATTGAGCAACCTTTTTTCCAATAGATCAATACCGTGCATTTGCTTGGCTTTTTGCGCGTGTACAGCTCCAATAAATGAAGGGTCTGTCGATTCGGCCAAAACATACAAATGGGCAAATTGGGCTTCAAGCTGCTCCTTGAGAAATCCTAGATCCAGCTCTATATTGGAAATTGATCTGATTTTTTTATTGATTAACTGATCTTTACTCAAAAAAAGTTGATTTGGTTCAAGACCAAAGGCGGCTATTTTTTTCCACTGTTTCTCTGTCATCAATACCGCTGCATCCCTGTGAATAAGTACGGGAAAAGGCACCTCAAGCGCCTCAAAAAGACTTTTAAGCTCAAACCAATACGACAGTTCACCACCACCTCCGATATAAGCGAGGTTGGGTAATATCATTTCTTGATATACTGGTCTAGTCAATACATTCGGGGAAAAACGCTCAGGAAATTGATCGAACAATTCCATCCATTGAGCCGTCGTGTGTTTGATGTCACTACCCACGACATGAGCTCCTTGCTCATTCCGTTCCATGCGTCCCCTCCTACCACGATCTACGTAAAAGAAGTTTAAATCTCTCGGGGAGACTTGAGGCTCATAATCTGGGTAAGTTACTTTGATCTGTTCAATAGATTCGCTGACCTTTATTCTGGTCACATCCTCCATTAATTCACGAACAAATAAGGGCTTGAGCAGTCTTTTTAATTCTGGGTGATCTGCATCGATGACGACCAATCCGCGATCTCCAAACAAAGCATCTGCCAACCTCTGTGTTGCTTTTGCCAGGTTATCGGATTTCAGGTAAGCCAAATCGAACTGCTCCTTCAACCATTCAGCTCTTTGCGTTGTACCCAACAAGCTGGCTAATACCTCATAAACAGCCTCAATCCCATCCGTTTTTAAATGCCCAACTGGACCATCAAGTGGGGTATTGGGTTCCCAAACTAATTTTTGGTCCCCTAGATAAAAGTGATTGATCTCAGCAAAATCATGGTCTTCCGTAGCCATCCAATAGACCGGAACAAATTGATGTTCTGGAAATTCCTCCCTCAATTTTTCAGCCAGTTTGATCGTTGAAATCAACTTATAAACCACATATAATGGTCCAGTAAATAGATTTAATTGATGTCCCGTCGTTACTGTAAAACAAGTAGAATTAACCCAACAATCTATATTTTGTTGGACCGATGATCTGAAGGGAAGATCCGCATATTGTGCCTTGAGATGTTCTTGAACTACTTGGCGGGTAGCGGATGGGAAGTCTTGTCGAAAAGATATTTGCTTTCCTAGACCGGCCATTGAAGGCCAGGGTCCAACAAACGGTTCTATGGAGGGTTTTTTTTCTAAATAATCCCTGACCAGAGTACCCGGTGCATACATATTGGAGAGCGGAATGCGAACTTGTTGGAATCCCATAAGAAAAATTGCTTGGTAAATATACGCGAACTCTTTTTGTTGGATTTAATTTTGATGAAAACTTGAGGACTTTTTAACATTAATCAAAACGTATTATCCCTGTCAAATCGTAACTTTATGGCACTCTGATGTAGAGGAACCTCATCCATTGATCCATGAAGAAATCACTCAAGTTTTGGAATTCACAGTCCCTAAAATTAAGTCTGTGCGGGTTGATGTTTTTCTTGTGCTTCTCCGCTCATGCACAAACAAACTCGGTCAAAGAAATAACTGGTAGAGTTATTGACCAAAAAACAAGAGAACCCTTGGCGCTGGCCTCTGTCAGGTTATCCGATGACCAAAGTGCAACGGTAACCAACAAAGAGGGTAGATTTAGTATTAAAATACCTGTAGATAATCCTGTTCAAGAATTATTGATCTCATTTATGGGTTATGAATCCGCTCGATTGGCCATAAACGGCCAACCAGACCCCCTACTGATCTCACTAATCCCAAGCACAACCATACTTCGAGAGGTGACTGTGAGTGTTCCACAAGATCCAGGTGTTCTCGTGTCGGAGATGTTGAACAACAGGCAAAATCAAGGCTCAACACAAAAGAGTCAAGTCATCACTTTTTTTCGAGAAGCTGTTCGAAAAAAATCTAAAAATTTATCGCTGGCTGAGGCTATTATTGAGGTAGAAAAACAACCTAACAGCTCAGATAAAAACGATGTCGCTCGCTTAATTCAATTCAGAAAAAGCACCAATTACAAGCCCAACGACACACTAGCTGTTAAACTTCAAGGTGGCCCCTACAATACCTTGTTTATCGACATAGCTAAATATCCAGACATCGTATTTGATGCACAAGCATTTCAAGCTTATCGATTTACTCATGCTGGGTTCACTCAAATTGACCAAAAACTAGTACACATCATTCATTTTGAGCAAAAACAAAATGTGATCACACCGCTCTACAGAGGCGAATTGTACATCACCACCCAGGGAAGTCATTTGGCTAAAGCCATTTTTGAAATGAATGTATCCAATCAAGAAGCCGCCGCTTCCTTGTTTGTTAGAAAAAAACCTGCTCGTGTAAAACTATGGCCTACGTCGGTGAACTATCAGGTAGACTACAGCCCCCAAGGGGATAGCTGGAGCTTCCAATACAGTAAAATGGAGATGAATTTTACCGCCAATTGGAAAAATAGATTATTCAACACTCAATACCAAATATGGGCTGAAATGGCTGTAACCGATCAGAAAACCCCATCATTAATCCATAGTGGTGATCGCTCAGAATTTATTAAACCTTCCGTTGTATTGAGCGAATCCACCAAAGGGTTTGGCCGTCCTGATTTCTGGGGCGAATACACCGTTATTGAGCCTGATCAGTCTATTGAACAAGCTATTGAACGCATTATCAGACAATTAAACCGATGGGAGCGAAAAACACCACAAAATGAGTAAACGAAGAAACTTCTTGGGAAATTTAGTGGCATTTTCCCTGACAGGTCTTTGGTCGTCTACACTATTTAGTCAAACCAAAATACCTGTGATACATTCCTCAATCATCAAACCCAAAAAACCAAGGAATGGTGCTCGAATAGCATTAATTGCTCCTGCATTCAACACCTCATCAGAGAAAATAGATCGCGCTGTCAGGGATTTAACTGACATGGGCTTCCAAGTTGTCCCCGGCAAATACTTGGAGGACCGTTATGGCTACTTCAGTCAGACAGATCAACTAAGAGCTCAAGACCTAATGGACGCATTTAAAGATCAAACGATTGAAGCCATAGTATGTGTGCGGGGTGGTTACGGAACTACAAGAATATTAGATCTATTGGATTACGCCACTATTGCCAAAAATCCGAAACCCCTTATTGGGTTCAGCGATATAACAGCCTTACTACAAGCCATACACATAAAAACTGGGTTAATTGGATTTCACGGCCCCGTAGGCAGTGCCTTGGACAAATCGTACTCACGAGCCATGTGGTTGAATTTATGGAGGCATTCAGGTCCAGGGTTTGTGATGGAATCTGTGGATCAGGATGAAATCAAGGACCAAAAAAACAATGAATATCAAAGAATTGCGATTACTCCCGGACGTGGTCGCGGAAAATTGGTAGGGGGTAGTTTAACATTGATCACTTCGTTAATCGGAACGGAGTATGAAATTGACTTTACCGACAAAATCGTCCTCATCGAAGAGGTCGGCGAGAAACCATACAGGATAGACCGTATGTTGACTCAGTTGTTGATGACCGAGACTTTTAGAAAGGCTCATGGCTATGCGCTGGGTGTATGGGTTGATTGTGATCAACCAGCGGGCAATAAAGACGGCTTTAGCTTGTTAGAGGTGCTTAAGGACCGTCTGCTACCCACCGGAATCCCTTGTTGTTACGGAATGTCCTTTGGACATACTCCTTGGAACATGACCCTGCCCATAGGAGCAGAAGTAACCTTTGATGCAGAAAAGGGTCAATTGTACTTAGAGGAGAGCATCTGGTCTTAATTGCACCAGCTATCAGTTAATTAGCTACCTCGCTGATGAACTTTATGCGATACAACCTGAGTTCTTCATCCTCGTAATCTCCATTAAAATGATTGCTGGCAAGGCTTATGTCATCGGTCTGTGCCTCAATAAAATAGTCATGCAACTCCGACTGTTGATCTTCATCCAATAAATCTTCTAACCAATAATCGATATTTAATCGAGTCCCACTATATACAATTTGCTCCATTTCTTTGAGCAACTCATCCATGGCGATTCCTTTAGATCGCGCTATGTCATCTAAAGACAATTTTCGATCCACTCCTTGAATGATAAACAATTTCAGTGCAGATTTTGCACCTGTACTTTTAACGATTAAATCATCTGGACGTACAATGTCATTTTCTTTGACATACTCTGCAATCATGGTGATGAATGGAGCCCCAAATTTTTTGGCTTTTCCTTCACCAACCCCATAAACCTGAGACAACTCTTTCAAGGTCATCGGATACTTCAATGCCATATCCTCTAAAGAGGGATCTTGAAAAATAACATAGGTGGGTACCCCGTGTTTTTTGGCCTCTTTTTTCCTGAGATCCTGCAACATAGAAAATAATTGCTCATCAGCCGCCGCAGTCCCTTGATTCGATCGTTCCACTAAATCTGAATCATGGTCCAAATAACGGTGATCAACAGTCATCATA
>JALQVG010000110.1 GCA_023260435.1 Flavobacteriaceae bacterium
GTAGAAAATGCGACCAACTACACCCAGGAAAATCCAATTATCGCTGCTTCAGACCCGTATAACCCAAGATTTGATGCAGCTCAAATATACGCCCCTGTCTTTGGTCGCATGGGCTATATCGGAATGCGCTGGACCTTACTATAACACGAAATACAAAAATGATGAAAAAAATAATTTTATGCTTCGCGCTGGTTTTTGCCACAGGATTCTATGCCCAAAAACCTGCTAAAACCACTCTAGAGGTCAAAGGAAACTGCTCCTTGTGTCAAAAAAGAATTGTCAAAGCAACCCTAAGTGTTAAGGGTGTTAAATGGGCTGCTTGGGACATTCCCAGCGATCAGCTTACCCTGATTTACGACCCATCTAAAGCTGACCTTGCTCAAGTAGAAAAAGCCATTGCTGCTTCAGGTCACGACACCAAAAACGAAAAAGCCCCCAAGGAAGTTTATGAAAAACTTCCTGCCTGCTGTCTGTACCGAGACGGAGGAAAACACGTAGACTAAACTCAATAAGGAAGCATGGATAGGGTATTGATGTATTTCATCAATACCCTTGATGCTCCTGTACCCTAGGAATGGTGAGCAACTGGGTCTGTCTCCCGTGGACATATCTAAACCCATCTGGTCCAAAGTAACCAGGCTCCTCCAGCATAATGCGTATATCCCTTTTCCACTCAGGAATATATACCGTGGTGTTTAACTCAATAGCATATACGGTTCGAGGAAACAACGGATAATCTCCAGCTCCTGGCACCCCATCTTGTTGATCCCACATCCCAATAGTTGGTCCTGAGGAGTGGCCATAACTGCCCAGTGGATGGGTGTAAATCGAGGGTCTTAAACCTGATTTTTTGGCGTTTTTTAGGGCCTGTGCCAAGATTTCATTACCCGTGCGGCCCGTCTTAAACTCATCGGTCAAGAAGTCTTGTAACTGATTCCCTTGGGCCAATGCCTTGACAAGGTATACCGGAGGGCTAGTTTCTCTTGGGCGCAATACATAAGCCAGTTCCTGACAATCTGTGTTCAATCCTAAATAGGTAATTCCAAAATCACAATGGAGTAAATCACCGTGCTGAATGACTTGATGTTCCGGTCTATTGGCAAATGAGTATAAATGATCCCCCAATGCATATTCAGATCTTTGTACATCTACCGATGGGTGAAACCAAGTTTCAAGACCCAAGCGGGTTAATTCTTCGCGAAACCACCACTCCACATCAGTTGTCGTCGTGATGCCTGGGGTAATTACCTGTTCGGAAAAAGCCTGAGCTATTATTTTATGAGTCAAATCGGACAATTGGGTGTAGATCTGCATCTCTCGCTCAGTCCTGGTTTCGATCCACGCAGTCGCCAGGGGTTGGGCTGATACTACCTTGGTGCGCAGTTCCTCGGGCAAATAATCCATGAGTAATGCATAGTCTGTATGGTCGAGACCATCTGCGATATTAAAATCTTCTGATACATTGATCCCTATTTTTTTAGGGTTGCGTTCTGAGATCAACTCCGCCAAACGCCTCCACTGATCAGGCTGTTTTTCAGCGTCCCAAGCAGAGGCTATATGCGGGCCAAAGGCATAGCGAGCCACAGCCAAACGATCCATGGTTTGGGTGTCTGCATCCCGATAAAACAAAATCATGGTGCGCCTACGCGCATTGAGCCAGGTAGCTGGCAACAAGGTTTTTACTACAGGATCTTCGTTGTACTCTCGGGTGATCATCACCCACATATCGATACCCGTTCGATCCATTAACTCAGGCAGCAACTGAGTTAAGCGCTCTCCCAGGAGCTCATCTTTTACACGTGCTTGTTCCCGTTCAGTTAAAACAGGTTGGGCCCAAACCAATGGACCCAACACAAATATCAATAGCCAATATTTTTTCATCGATGTGGGTTTTGGTTAAAGATAACAAAAACCCAAATGCCTCATTACACGAGAATCATGATCAAAAATAGCACTACCCCGCCCAAAGCAAAATACATGCCTTTTTTAAACACTGAGGTGCTGGGCAAAAACATCCAAAAAGTGGAAATCACAAAAAACAACAAGCTCAACCCAAAAAACAGGTTCATAAAATATAGCGGGCTTTTATGGGTTGCCTTGTGCACCTTGGTCATTTTATCCAATAGATAAGGCAAACGCTTCTCCTTGATGGTTGCGATACCCGTTTTGGCGTCATAGGTGCTTTGTCCAAAGGTGTATACGTCACCCTCTATCTGTTGTACCTCAACCTTCATTTTAAGCTCAGGACCCAAAGCTTCAGGTGTCAGTCCAGGAGCTAACTGTCGATTTTCAACAACCTCCTTTTTTAAAAATTCTGTCTGCCTAAAGATCAGGGTCATTCCACTGATGGCGTACATAGCCATAATACCGGTTAAAAAGAAGCCCAAATAGCGGTGAATGACACGGACTTTGTTGCTGATTTCTCTGTTGTTGAGTTGCATGGAAAAAAATTAATGTTGTAAGACGTGTTAAATATAAGTGTTTAGATCACTTTACACGCTCAGGGTTTAATCGATCTGCTCAAAAATTTTGTGATTTTTTAAATGACCAAAGCGTACAAAGCCCAGTAGTCTCTATTTTTACTTCCTCAAACTAAACTGATGAACCTCAACCACCTCGACCAGCTCACCCATTGGTGCAGTGAAGACGGTATTAAAAACCAAGCTGCTGACCGTCCTTTTTGGAACCGCCTCATGGCTGAAGCCCATACCTTACACGATTTGTTTTTTCAAATCTATGGGCATCAACCCAACACAGAAATTGCCTACAGGGCATTCATCCGAGGAATCGCTCAAGCCTATTCTTCAAGATCTAAGGCGCTTAAGTCTAGGGATGCTCAAAAAGCTGAAAAAGACGCATGGATTACTGACCAAAATCTAGTGGGCATGAGCTTGTATGTCGATCGCTTTGGCGGTGATTTGAAAGGTCTGGTGAAGCAATTGGATTACCTGGAAGAATTGGGGGTAAATGCACTGCACTTATTACCCGTGATGAAAAGTCCTGCTGAGGCGTCGGATGGGGGTTATGCCGTATCGGATTACCGAAGTGTTGACCCTAGATTTGGCTCCAACAAAGATCTGGCAAATCTCCAAGAGGAATTGCTGAAAAGAGGCATGTATTTAATGACGGACATCGTGGTGAACCACACTTCAGATCAACATCCTTGGGCTGTAAAAGCTAGAGAGGGGGATCCGTTTTATCAATCATTTTATTATACCTACGCTGATCGATCGATACCGGATCAAATGGAAGCTACTATGCCTGAAGTGTTTCCTGAAAGCGCACCAGGGAGCTTTACCTTCAACTCCGAGATGAATGCTTGGGTGATGACTGTCTTTCACCACTACCAGTGGGACCTCAACTTTAGCAATCCCCAGGTGTTAAACGCCATGGTAGAACACATTCTGTTCTATGGGAACTTAGGGGTAGATATACTGCGTATTGACGCTCCTGCATTTATCTGGAAACAAATGGGCACCACCTGCCAAAATCTACCCCAAGCGCATCTGTTGTTGCAGTTGATCAAATCTGCCGTTCGCGTAGCTACACCGGGTATGGCTATTTTGGGGGAGGCCATATTGGCCCCGGAACAAATCATGGATTTCTTTGGCCATGGATTGATGCAGGGAAGAGAATGCGATTTAGCGTACAATGCGGCACAGATGGCTTTGCAATGGGATGCATTGGCCACAGGCGATACAAGAAATTTATGGCTTAACCAAGCGATTATCAGCCGCAAACCACTGGGAACAACTTGGTTAAATTACACCCGTTGCCATGATGATATCGGATTTGGGTTTGAGGACAAATACATTGAGCAAGCAGGTTTTACACCCTATCTGCACAGAGCTTTTCTCAAGGACTACTGGTCCGGTCAACACCCGGATAGTCCAGCCAAGGGGATGCTTTTTGGAGTCAATCCAAAGACCAACGACGCGCGTATTTCGGGAACATTGGCCTCGCTATGCGGTGTGGAAAAAGCACTTGAGCTCAATGAACCTATAGCCCTCGAACGAGCTATAGCTCGAATTGCATTGATGCAAGCGCAATGTCTGCTGCTCGGAGGAATCCCCATGTTGTATTACGGAGACGAACTAGGTCATATCAATGATTATTCTTTCCAAGATGACCCGTCCAAAAGCTATGACAATCGATGGGTCCACCGCCCGATCATCAGCGCTGAAAAAAGAAAAAAAAGAGCTGATCAAGCCAGTGTGGAAGGGCGTATTTTTGCCCTCCATCAAAAACTGATCGCCTTGAGAAAGGCCCATGATATTTTTGCAGATACCAATAATGTAGAGTGGTGGCCTACTGATCACCCTTCAGTCATCGGGATGTCACGCGGGTCCATACATGCGCTGTTTCACTACGGTGGTCAATCCAAAACGGTGACCCTAAGCGGGCGTTCGATCCCCCAAAAAACACTGG
>JALQVG010000002.1 GCA_023260435.1 Flavobacteriaceae bacterium
TTGGGCTCCAGGCTGTGCGGAAAGCACTTTGCCTTGTTGGTTAACCACAATGCGCACCACTACCCTGCCTTGTTGCTCGCAGTTTTGAACCACGGCTGATTTAGACAATAACTTTCTTCCAGAAAGGCCAAAGCCTATACCATCAACTCCTGCACCACCCCCATAAAAACTGGGTGCATAAGGATCTCCTGTCAAACTGCCCTGTTGACCCTGCCCTTGGGCATTTCCATTAGACGTACTGGATGTAGCAGCAGTATTGGTTGACGCATTGGCCCCTTGAAGCATTCTGTTTAGAACGGCTTGAGTAGCTGCATCTGGCTTAGGTTCAGGTTTTGGGGTTGTTTTGGGGATATCTTGAGCGGGTATCGAATTGGTGGCTGGGGTGATTTTTTTTTCAGGGGTGGCCGTTATGGGGGCTTCACTGAGTGGATCACTGACCAATAGTTCTTCTTCGCTAGAGGCTATCTCTTCATTGATTGCTATCGACGAATCGACTTCCGGCACTTCCATAAACTCATTTGACATGGAAGCCTCTGAAGTGGGATCAGCCAAGGCGATGTCTCCAAAGCGGATAGTTACCCCACTTTCTATGGGTGGATCCCAATAGGACAACCCAAAGAAGAACAGCACCCAAACCAACAATGCCATGAGCAATACGGTTAAGGAAAAGGATTTTCTTTGATGTGGGGTTTGAAGTACGGTCATTACTGGGGTCTTACCGCCAAGATCACTTTGTATTTATTGCGTTGGGCTAGGTCCATCACATAAACCGCTTCTTTAATAGCAACGGATTCTTCTGCACGCAATAAAATAGTAGGGTCGCTCTGCCCTTCAAGTGCTGCGGCTAGTACAGCGGGCAAAGACTCCTTGGCCACTGCCTCCTGATTGACATAATACATCAGGGATCCGTCGATACTCACCGTAACCGATTGCGTATTGGTAGACTGCCCCTTAGCTTTTGGCAACAGTAGGTCGAGTGCATTGGGCGCATTGGCCGTCAGCATAAAAAAGATCAAGAGCAAGAACACAATATCCGTCATCGAGGACATACTAAACTCTGGATTGACCTTATTTCTTCCTTGTAGTTTCATGGGCTCCTTAAGCGGGTTCGTTCAGCAAGTCCAAGAAATCAACAGCATGGGCCTGCATTTGGTGTACCACTTTACTGGTAATATTGACTAAATGGTTATAGGCCGTATAGGCAATAATTCCCACCACCAAGCCACCAACGGTAGTCGTCATAGCGGTATAAATTCCTGAGGCAAGCATGCCCATCTCCGCTTGACCCCCACTAGAGGCCATTTCGTGAAAGGCCAGAATCATTCCGACTACGGTACCCAAAAATCCAAGCATCGGTGCCGCTCCTGAGACCGTGGCCAAAACGCTTACGTTGCGCTCTAACTTATACACCTCCAAAGTACCCGCATTTTCTATCGCTGCATTGATGTCGTCTAACGGCTTTCCTATACGGGATATTCCTTTCTCAATCAATCGAGCAACAGGCGCATCTGTCTTGGCGCACAAACTCATAGCCGCTTCCACTTTGTGGTTAGAGATGTGGTCTTTGATTTGGTTCATAAAATTATCGTCGATTTTAGAAGCTGCTTTAATCGCAAAATAGCGCTCAAAATACAGGTACAAGGTGACGAATAACAACACGAACAAAATACCCAAGATCACACTACTGGCTGCTCCTCCGTTGAGAATCAGATCCATAATGGAAAGGCTTTTAGCGACAGGGGTTTCCACCACAGGTGCCGTTACTTCAGTTTGTAGGAACATAGAGATCAATGATTAAGCAGCGTTTAAAAATAAGTCGCGCATCAGTATAAACACCAATGCACCAGCCAAGAACCCAATAAGAGCTAGACCGGCAATTTTTTTGAGGTACCAAAAGAAATCGATTTTTTCCATCCCCATAGCCACTACTCCTGCAGCAGAACCGATGATCAACATACTTCCGCCCGTACCGGCAGCGTAGGCGATGAAGTGCCACATAGGGTGGTCCAATCCTTCTGAGAACATCCCAATACTGGCAGCCACCAAAGGCACATTGTCTATGACCGCTGACCCTGCTCCTAAAAGCAGCACCACGATGTCTAGGTTAGGGATTGACGCGTTGAGCGCTTCTGCAAAATGAAAGAGCATACCTAAAGATTCTAAAGCGGCAACGGCCATCAAAATTCCCAAGAAAAATAAAATACTCGGTAACTCGATGCGCGATAAGGCTCTGTGCACAGGACTGTGGTGAGAGGTAGTATCGTGAAGCGCTTCATCAACGCCGGTTAAACTAAACTTGGCTGAAGAATAAATCTCGGCAAAAGTAGCCACGACTGCCAGCGACAACATCATCCCCACATAGGGAGGCAAATGAGTTACTGTTTTAAAAAACGGAACAAAAATAATGGACCCTAATCCGAGGTAAAGCATTTTGGCGCCATGTCTGTTCACGCGTTCTTCCTTAATCTCTTGATCGATAGATCCGCTAAAGGCTTTAAATCTGCTAGCGATCAAAACTGGTACGGCCATACATGCAATGGCTGGCAATAAGACGTGGGCGACCAAACTTCCCGCGGAAACTTTATTGGCAATCCAAAGCATTGTAGTTGTTACATCACCAATGGGAGACCATGCACCCCCAGCATTGGCAGCAATAACGATCATTCCGGCAAACCAGAGTCTTGTCTCGCGGTCGCTGATCACTTTTTGCAAAATAGTGATCAAAACAATGGTCGCTGTCAAGTTGTCAATGATGGCTGAAAGCACAAATGCTAAAATGGAAAACAACCACAATAGACTGCGTTTGGACTTAACTTTTATAAAACCTTTGATGGTTTGAAAACCGTTGAAGTTGTCTATGATTTCAACAATGGTCATGGCACCGATCAAAAACACCAAAATCTCGGCGGTTTTTCCCAAATGGTGCAATAAGATTTCTTCAATATGAGTTGGAATCAGCTCCTTTAGGGCGGTATCCACGTTGAAAACATCCATATGGGTCAAGGCGATTAAGGCCCATAAAATGGCCATCATCCCAAGCGCAGGTATGAGTTTGTCAATTTTGAGGTTGTGTTCCAGGGCGATTCCTAAATACCCTAAAACGAATACTATTAGAATGATTGTTTCCATAAAATGTTTTCTGTTGTTGGGTCTACTGGTTTGGTAGACGCAAACAAATATAAAAAAACTGAGGGCATGCCCAAGTAAATCTTTCAAGCCTGAACAAAAAAGACCAAATCGGGTAAACCTAAATTTTTGTACCTTCAAAAAAAGCATTCATATGGAATATAATCTGACTCCCGAACAGCAAATGATTCGGGACAGTGCACGTGAATATGCCGAGCAATACTTATTGCCCAGTGTCATAGAAAGAGATTTAAATGGTCACTGGCCCAAAGAACAAATTGCTCAGATGGGCGAATTAGGATTTATGGGTATGATGGTTGATCCCCGATGGGGCGGAAGTGGATTAGATTCTATGAGTTACGTGCTTGCGATGGAAGAAATATCGAAGATTGATGCCTCTGCGTCGGTCATTATGTCGGTTAATAACTCATTGGTTTGCTGGGGTCTTGAAAAGTTTGGTTCTGAGGCACAAAAAGAAAAATATCTGCCGGGATTGGCCAGTGGGAAACTTTTAGGAGCATTCTGCCTCTCAGAACCTGAGGCGGGAAGTGACGCCTCCTCTCAAAAAACGAAAGCGGAAGACAAGGGTGACTACTATCTGGTCAATGGGACAAAAAACTGGATCACCAACGGGGGGCATGCAGATGTGTACTTAGTGATGGCCCAAACCGACGCATCGTTGAAATCAAAAGGGATTAATGCCTTGATCATTGAAAACGGAGTCCCAGGATTTGACATAGGCCCTAAAGAACAGAAGATGGGTATCCGCAGCAGTGATACCCATACCTTACAATTTTCAGATGTCCGGGTACCCAAAGAAAATCGGATTGGCGACGAAGGATTTGGTTTTGCTTTTGCTATGAAAACACTGGCTGGCGGTAGGTTGGGCATTGCTGCTCAAGCATTGGGGCTGGCCCAAGGCGCCTATGAGCGTTCGGTGGATTACGCCAAACAGAGAAAAACATTTGGTCAACTTATAGGTAGTCATCAAGCAATCGCGTTTAAACTCGCTAAAATGGCTACGGACATAGAGGCGGCACGCCTATTGGTCTACAAGGCTGCTCAGCTCAAAGATCAAGGAGCTCCGATTGATCGGGCTAGTGCCATGGCCAAATACTGGGCTTCAAAAGCTGCCATGGAGGTAACTACCGAAGCTGTTCAAATACACGGCGGAAACGGATATGTGGTGGAGTACCATGTGGAACGTATGATGCGAGATGCAAAAATCACACAAATTTACGAGGGAACTACAGAAATACAACAGATGATCATCGCTCGAGGACTTGGCATGTAAACGACATCCCTCCTGTATGAAGCGTTTCATTGAAGGATTGATATTTTTACTCCCTACAAAATACAAGTTTTACATTTTTGACATAGCTTGAGCCAAAACCATGTATTTTATGACATAAACAAACGCTAATCCTTAATATTCTTTAGCGTTTTGCGTAATTTTGCTCAAATTATTCATTTTATGCCTCTAGTACAACAGGGATTATACCATCCGGAATACGAGCACGACAATTGTGGTGCTGGATTTATCTGCAGCCTCGAAGGAAAAAAATCAAACGACATCATCCACAAAGCTCTGGAGATTCTAGAAAAACTAGAACACAGAGGAGCTGTAAGTGCCGATGGAAAAACTGGTGACGGTGCAGGCATATTGATCGACATACCTCACCAATTTTTTACAGAGGTATGTGCGTTTGAATTACCTGAGTCTGGTCAGTACGCCGTAGCCAATGTATTTCTACCTCAAAAAGAAAATCAAAGAGCCTTTTGTATCAAAGTCATCGAAAGACACCTAAAGGGTCAAGGCTTGAAACTCTTGGGCTGGAGAAATGTACCGGTAAACCGCTCTGTACCTGGAAGGATTGCTGGGGAAACCGAACCGTTTATCCAACAATTATTTGTCGCTAAAGGGGCTGACGACCAAAAGGATGCAGCTTTTAATCTACAGCTATATGTAGCCCGTAAAAAAGCAGAGCACGAAATCATCAATTCAAAATTGTCTCAACTCGGATTTTTCTACATCCCGAGTTTATCGACAAAAATCATCATTTTTAAAGGTTTGCTGATGCCTGAAGACATCAGCTTATATTACAAAGACCTGCAAGACTCCAGAGTGGTCACCCGACTTGCACTGGTTCACCAGCGTTTCTCAACCAACACCTTCCCCACTTGGGACTTAGCTCAGCCCTTTAGGTATATGTGCCACAACGGCGAAATCAACACCTTGAGGGGTAACCTGGCACGTATGCGTTCCCGAGAGGAATTGATGAAAAGTGATTTATTTGGATCAGACATCAAGGCAATTCTCCCCATTGTTCTTCCTGGCAAATCAGATTCTGCCTCAATGGACATGGTCGTTGAACTCTTATTGATGACGGGGCGTTCGCTTCCCGAAGTCATGATGATTTTGGTGCCTGAAGCCTGGGAAAAGAATGATCAAATGTCCTCGACCAAAAGAGCCTTCTACGAATTCCACTCTTGTATGATGGAGCCCTGGGACGGTCCAGCCTCCATTCCGTTTACCGATGGTAACTATATCGGGGCGGTATTGGACAGAAACGGATTGCGCCCATCACGTTACAGCGTGACCAAAGATGGATATGTGATTATGTCCTCTGAAACAGGAGTGGTGGATATCGCCCCGGAAAATGTGGCGATGCACGGTAGATTAGAGCCTGGAAAAATGTTTCTAGTCAATATGGAAGAGGGCCGTATTGTCAACGACGAGGAGATTAAAGAATCTATTGCCCAGAAACATCCTTACAGTCAGTGGGTGGCCGAAAACTTAGTCCATTTGCGCGACATTCCCTACAACGATTGTCCCTTGTTTATCGGCGAATCTTCCCTGGAAAAAAGAAAATCCGTGTTTGGATATACCCTAGAAGACATCAACTCTATTGTGGGTCCTATGGGAAAAAGCGGCTATGAACCGATTGGATCCATGGGAACAGACACCCCAATAGCCGTCTTATCTGATCGCCCACAATTGCTGTACAACTACTTTAAACAGTTATTTGCCCAAGTGACTAATCCTCCATTGGACGGAATTCGCGAGGAAATGATCACCGACATCTCGCTCACCCTAGGCAGCGACTTCAACCTTTTTGAAGTAGACCCAGCGCATTGTAGGAAATTAAAAATTCAGAACCCTGTCATCTCAAAAGAAGATTTAGACAAGATCAAGAATTACGGAGAGCGGCCACATTTTCAAGTGGCCAACCTCTCAATGCGTTACCCCATAGCCCAAGGACACAATGGATTGGAAAACGCACTAGCCCAGTTGCTCGATGACGCGGAACAAGCCGTAGACAATGGGAAAAACATCATCATACTATCAGATCGATACACCAATGCGGAGTATGCACCCATACCAGCCTTACTGGCTACATCTTATGTAAACTCTGGATTACAGGTGCGCGGTAAAAGATCTCAACTCAGCATCATCGTAGAGTCTGCAGAGCCCCGAGAGGTACACCACTTTGCCTTGTTATTTGGGTACGGAGCCAGCGCGATCAACCCTTACTTGGTGAATGAAATCATCGCTGAACAGATTGAAAATGGAGAACTTACCGGAATCACCTTTGAAGCGGCTGTTGAAAACTACAACAAAGCCGTAGGCAAAGGCATCCTTAAAGTGATGAACAAAATCGGTATTTCTACTTTAAACTCATACCGAGGCTCACAACTATTTGAATGCATCGGTTTGAACACCAAAACCGTAGATACGTACTTCCCCAGAACCACCACTCGAATTCAGGGAATTGGATTGTATGAAATCGAAAAAGAGATTGCCAAAAGACATCAAAATGCCTTTGGTACCCAAGAAATTTCAGCGTCTTTAGATCTGGAAATTGGCGGAGAATATCGATGGAGACGTGATGGTGAAAAACACCAATTTAATCCGATTACCGTAGCTAAACTGCAAAAAGCAGTGCGCAACAACGAACCGAATACCTACAAGGAATACGCCCAATTGATCAACGAGCAGTCCAAACACCTGATGACTATTCGCGGTTTATTTGAATTCTCCAACTTTGATCCCATCCCTCTTGAAGAAGTAGAGCCTTGGACTGAAATTGTAAAGCGCTTTAAAACGGGTGCTATGTCATATGGGTCAATCAGTAAAGAGGCCCATGAAAATCTAGCCATCGCCATGAACCGAATCGGCGGAAAAAGCAATTCCGGGGAAGGTGGAGAAAATCCAGAGCGGTTCTACAAAACACCTGAAGGGGATTGGAAAAACTCTGCGATCAAACAGGTGGCCTCCGGTAGATTTGGAGTCACTTCAAACTATCTTACCAATGCTGCCGAGATCCAGATCAAAATGGCCCAAGGAGCAAAACCGGGAGAAGGAGGACAACTACCTGGGCCAAAAGTAGATCCAGAAATTGCCAAAACCAGAAACTCAACTCCTTATGTAGGACTGATTTCTCCACCACCACACCACGACATCTACTCCATTGAAGACTTGTCCCAACTGATTTATGACTTAAAATCAGCCAACCGAGAGGCCCGCATCAATGTGAAACTGGTCTCTGAAGTGGGTGTGGGTACGGTAGCCGCTGGGGTAGCCAAAGCGAAAGCGGATGTTGTGTTGATCTCTGGTTATGATGGGGGAACTGGAGCCTCTCCACTGACATCGCTCAAACACGCAGGACTTCCCTGGGAGTTGGGTGTCGCAGAAGCCCAACAAACCTTGGTGATGAACGACTTGCGCAACAGAATTGTTTTGGAATGCGACGGTCAGCTCAAAACTGGTAGAGATGTAGCTATTGCCTGTTTACTTGGTGCCGAAGAGTTTGGATTTGCCACAGCACCACTAGTGGCCTCTGGATGTATCATGATGCGTGTATGCCACCTCAATACCTGCCCTGTAGGTGTGGCCACCCAAAATCCAGAGCTTCGCAAGAAATTTAAAGGACAACCGGAACACGTGGTGAACTATATGTATTTCGTCGCTGAAGAACTCAGGGAAATCATGGCGCAACTCGGATTTAGAACCATCAATGAAATGGTGGGCCAAGTGCAAAAACTAGACCGCAAAAAAGTGATTAACCACTACAAAGCAGCGGGCATCGACTTATCGCCTATGTTGCACCAAGTCAAGGTGCCTCATGGCACTAAGGTGTACAACACTCAGAAACAGAAGCATCATATCGATGAATCCATTGAGTTTTCGATCATTGAAAAAGCACACCCTGCGCTGTACCGAAAAGAGAAAATGTCCTTGGACTTTCCGATTAAAAATACAGACAGAGCCGTAGGTGCCATTATCAGTAATGAGATTTCCAAAAATTACGGGGCTCAAGGATTGCCTGACCATACCCTAAAAATTAATTTTACTGGGGCTGCAGGACAGAGTTTCGGAGCATTTGCCACCAAAGGACTAACTATGGTGGTCAATGGAACCACCAACGATTATTTAGGCAAGGGTCTGTCGGGCGCAAAACTAATTGTGCGCATCCCCGAAGGTTCTACCCTACGGCCTGACCAGAATGTAATCACCGGTAACGTAGCGCTCTATGGAGCAACTTCTGGTGAAGCTTACATCAACGGTAAGGCAGGGGAACGCTTTTGCGTGCGCAACTCAGGAGCTACCGCAGTGGTCGAGGGTATCGGCGACCACGGCTTGGAATACATGACTGGAGGTGTCGCAGTGATCCTAGGAGCTGTAGGCAGAAATTTCGGTGCTGGTATGAGTGGTGGAATCGCCTATGTGTATGATCCGAATAACACCTTTAAGGGATTGTGCAAAGAACCTGGACTAAATTTATGGGACGTCGACCAAGCGGAAGATAAAGCACAACTAAAGTCGTTGATTGAACAACACTACAATGCCACCCACAGCCCACTAGCTCAAGAACTATTGGAAGCCTGGGAAAAAGAACTCCCTAGGTTCATCAAAGTATTTCCCGAGGAATACAGACTGGCTTTGAAAAGAATTGAAGAAGAAACAGCAGCAACACAAGTATAGTTATGGGAAAACCCACTGGATTTATGGAATTTGACCGAGTAGTTGAGTCATATATTCCTGTAGAAGAACGCATCAAAAATTACCAAGAATTTACTCAACCCCTACCTGAGTCTGAATTAAAAGACCAAGGAGCGCGTTGTATGAATTGTGGTATCCCCTTTTGCCACAGCGGTTGTCCGTTAGGAAACTTAATTCCCGACTTTAACGACGCTGTTTACCAAGGAAAATGGGAGAAAGCGGCTAAAATACTTCACGCTACCAACAACTTTCCTGAATTTACCGGCCGTTTATGCCCTGCGCCATGTGAAGAGGCCTGTGTGTTAGGGATCAATGAAAACCCGGTATCTATTGAAAATATAGAAAAAAGCATTGCGGAAACCGCTTGGGCTAAAGGCTGGATCAAACCAGAACCACCCCAAACCCGCACCGGCAAAACCGTAGCTGTTGTGGGCTCAGGCCCCGCTGGACTTGCGGCAGCGCAACAACTCAACCGTGCTGGCCACCAGGTAACCGTATTTGAACGAGATTCTAAAGTGGGTGGGCTGTTGAGATTTGGTATTCCTGATTTTAAGCTGGATAAATCAGTTATCGATCGCAGGATCGAGGTATTGGTTGCTGAGGGAATAGAATTCAAAACCAATGTCGAAATAGGAGTAGATAGGGACGCGTCATCACTTAGGAACCAATACGATGCCGTCGTCTTATGTGGTGGCGCAGCGGTAAGAAGAGGGTTAACCATCCCTGGAGCTCAATTAAATGGTGTAGTTCAAGCTATGGATTTCCTTAAAGGAAACAATAAAACTGTGTCTGGTGAACTAAATACACCACCTATATCTGCAAAGGGCAAACACGTGATCGTTATCGGTGGTGGCGATACCGGCTCAGACTGTATTGGAACCTCTATACGCCACGGAGCTCTGTCGGTGTCTAATTTTGAGATTATGCCTCAAGGCACACCAGATCGACCCGCCCATCAACCCTGGCCATTCTACCCCATGCGATTAAAAACCAGCACCTCCCACAAAGAGGGAGCAGAACGTTTTTTCAGCATCTCTACCAAAGAATTTATCGGTGATGCTCAAGGGAATTTAACGGGTCTAAAAACCGTTCAGGTAGCCTGGGAACAGACAAACGGAAGAATGGAACTCAAAGAAGTTCCTGGAACAGAAAAAGTATGGAAAGCAGATCTGGTACTACTCGCCATGGGTTTTACAGGATCTGAAACAAATATCGCCCAACAACTAGGCGTTACCCTAGATTCCAGGACTAATGTTCAAGCCAGTGAGGAAGATTATAAAACAAATGTCCCTGGTGTATTTGCCGCTGGCGATCAGCGCAGAGGCCAATCCCTCATTGTCTGGGCCATTTCGGAAGGTAGACAAGCCGCTCACTACGTGGATACGTACCTCATGGGTAGCTCTAGCTTACCTCTTAAAGAGGCAGGAGACTTACCTCGGGTATAATACCTTTTCCACACCCCACAAAAAAACCCGTTTGGTAGTTACCAGACGGGTTTTTTTATGGTCCTTGGGTTGAATCTGACGTGTTTTAGTCAGATTCCCTTGACCTATGTACAAAAAAAAGGCCCGTACAACGTACGGGCCTTCGTAAAAAAAGGCAGCGACCTACTCTCCCACTTGGTATAGCAGTACCATCGGCGCAGATGAGCTTAACTTCCTTGTTCGGAATGGAAAAGGGTGATCCTCATCGCAATAG
>JALQVG010000064.1 GCA_023260435.1 Flavobacteriaceae bacterium
GCGTTGACCACTTGGATTCACAATAACTCAGCTGTGGCCCATTATGTTCCAGAGGGCATGGGGTATTTAATTCAATTCAACGATGAGATACCCGCTGATCTAATCAATAAAGAACTCGCGGAAAAAGGGATTTATTTGAGCGTGCTTCAAAGACACAAATCTAGCCTTGAGGATCGATTCTTGGCCATGACTGATAAAAACAAAACACATGATTAGGCTACTGCATATTGAATGGATCAAATTATGGAATAACCGCTGGAGCAGGCTCTTGCTGTTCGGTTATTTATTTTTGCTCACCAGCATAGCCTTAATTGCCGCCATACGATTTGACATAGGACCTGTCAAATTTCACCTAGCCGATCAAGGGATCTTTAACTTTCCATACATATGGCACTTTAATACCTTTATCGCAGCTTGGATGAAACTTTTTTTAGCCATCATAATTGTATCCATGACGGCCAATGAGTACAGCTATAAAACCATCAAACAAAACTTGATCGATGGATTGTCACATGCTGATTTTCTAAAAACTAAAGTGTATATGGTCCTGGCATTAGCGTTGGCCTCTACCCTATTAATTGCGCTGATGTCCAGTATTTTAGGGGGCGTGTTTTCTGACTATACAACCCCTTCACTTGTTTTTCAAGACATATCCTTTTTGGCCGCCTATTTTGTCAAGTTAGTCACTTTTTTCAGTTTTTGTCTGTTTGCAGGAGTGTTGGTGAAACGATCCGCATTTGCCCTGGGTTTTATAGTGATTTGGCAGATTTTTGAAGGAATTCTCACGGGACTCCTATATTGGAAAGCTTTTAAAAACGATACAGCGATTGTAGCTGCTGATACCGCAGAACAAATCACCAGTTTCTTTCCGTTGGTGAGCATGTACTCCCTGATCAAACAACCATTTACCCGACTAAATGGGATCCAAACTGTAGCCAAGCAAGTGGGTGAAACTTTTGAAAATGCCTACCAAACAACGGCTATGGAATATATCGTGGCGCTGTTTTGGGCCGGATTATTTATTTGGGGCACGCATCAATTGTTGAAAAGAAGAGATTTGTAGGATTCACCGGGAACAATCAAGGAGAAGCTCAGGTCGCTTTTGTATTTTTGCGGCATGAAATTTCAAGTAGTTGCTCCATTTGTTCCTACTGGTGACCAACCACAAGCCATCGATCAATTGGTCAAGGGGCTACATAGTGGGGAAGCTCACCAGACTCTGCTTGGCGTAACAGGTTCAGGGAAAACTTTTACCATTGCTCATGTAATCGATCGGGTACAGCGGCCTACTTTGGTGTTGGCACATAACAAAACGCTTGCCGCGCAGCTGTATGCAGAATTCAAACAGTTCTTTCCCAATAACGCTGTAGAGTATTTTGTGTCCTATTACGACTACTATCAGCCTGAAGCTTATATTCCGACTACAGGCGTCTATATAGAGAAGGATTTATCCATCAATGAGGACATCGAAAAGATGCGTTTAAGCACTACATCTTCCTTGCTCTCAGGAAGAAGAGATGTATTGGTCGTCGCTTCGGTTTCTTGTCTATACGGAATCGGAAATCCGCATGAATTCAAAAAGAATTTGATTGAACTGGAAAAAGGACAAAGGATATCCAGAACTGCCCTGATGCATAAAATGGTACAAAGTCTCTATGCGCGAACAACTGAAGGACTGACGCATGGACATTTTCGCATCCAAGGGGATGTTTTAGATGTATTTCCCTCCTATACAGATCACGCTTTTCGGATCCATTTTTTTGGTGATGAAATCGATGCCCTAGAGGTCATCGATCCACTGCACCAAACTATTCTGTCACAAGAAGAACAACTGCGCCTTTACCCAGCCAACCTCTTTGTTACCTCACCCGAGATATTACAAAATGCCATACACCAAATTCAAGAGGATATGGTGAAACAAGTAGCCTATTTCAATGAGATAGGAAGACCTCTGGAGGCAAAAAGAATCCATGAACGAACAGAGTTTGATTTAGAGATGATTCGAGAACTTGGTTACTGTTCAGGAATTGAAAACTACTCTAGATATTTAGACGGAAGAAATCCTGGCACCAGACCATTTTGTTTATTGGACTACTTCCCAGATGATTTTCTCACAGTGATCGATGAAAGTCACGTCACCCTGCCCCAAGTACACGCCATGTATGGAGGAGACCGATCACGAAAAGAGAATTTGGTTGAATACGGATTTCGACTTCCTGCAGCCCTGGACAATCGACCATTAAAGTTTGAAGAGTTTGAGGCGTTGCAAAATCAAATCATCTATGTCAGCGCTACTCCTGCAGACTATGAGTTACAGCAATCACAGGGTGTTTATGTAGAACAAATCATACGCCCGACAGGACTTTTAGATCCTGTGATCGAAGTGAGGCCTTCTGCGGGGCAAATCGATGATTTGATGGAAGAAATCCAACTCAGGGTAGAAAAAGATGAGCGAACTTTAGTCACCACCCTAACCAAAAGAATGGCTGAGGAATTAACCAAATACCTCACCCGATTCTCCATTCGCTGTAGGTATATCCACAGTGATGTGGACACCCTAGAACGGGTTGAAATCATGCAGGATCTGAGAAAAGGTATTTTTGATGTACTGATCGGAGTGAACCTACTCAGAGAGGGGTTAGATCTACCTGAGGTTTCTTTGGTGGCCATTATTGATGCGGATAAAGAAGGGTTTTTGCGCTCAGATCGATCTCTGATTCAAACTGTAGGTCGTGCAGCGAGAAACCTCAACGGCAAGGCCATAATGTACGCAGATAAAATCACGGGGAGTATGCAACGCACGATAGACCAAACAGAATACCGAAGAGCCAAGCAGCATCAATACAACGTAGATCATGGCATAACTCCTACGTCACTCAACAAGGGTTTAAACCACAGTTTGGCTAAAAATTCAGTCTCTACCTATCATTTTGAGAAAAAAACAATACGAGCACAAGAACCCGAAGGTGCTTTTGTGACTAAAGCTCATTTGGAGAAAAAAATAAAAGAAACGCGTAAAGCGATGGAAAAAGCAGCAAAAAATCTAGACTTTATCGAAGCTGCTGCTTATCGCGATGAAATTGAACAATTAAAAGAACTGATAAAAAATAAGGGATGAACAACAATGACATATTTAAAAAACTGAGGGTTGCCCTAAAACTTAAAGATGACGACATCGTTGAAATCCTTAAAATGGCTGAATTTAACGTGAGCAAAAGTGAGTTAGGTGCACTGTTTAGGCAAGAGGACCACCCGAAATTTGTCGCCTGTGGGGACCAAATTTTGCGCAACTTTCTCCACGGATTAATCATCTACCTCAGAGGATCAAAAGAAGCGCCCAAAGAACCATGGATGGCCTTAAAAGAAAAACCAGTAGCTACCAACAAAAAATCCGCCGATTAGGCGGATTTTGATTGTAGCAATAGCGCACTACGCTTGTAATACCTCTTTTACTTTATCCGCTGCTTCCTGGAACTGAACAGCCGCGTGTACCGCTAGACCTGACTCATCCAAGAGCGCTTTTGCCTCCACAGCATTGGTGCCTTGTAAGCGAACAATAATGGGTACATTAATGCTGTCACCCATGTTTTTGTAGGCATCAACGACCCCTTGTGCTACACGATCGCAGCGAACAATACCACCAAAAATATTGATTAGAATAGCCTTTACCTGCTCATCTTTAAGGATGATTCTAAAAGCTTGTTCCACGCGTTTAGCATCAGCAGTACCTCCTACATCTAAAAAGTTGGCGGGTGCACCACCTGCCATCTTAATCAAATCCATAGTAGCCATAGCTAGACCGGCACCATTAACCATACAACCTACGTTTCCTTCCAAGGTCACGTAATTTAGACCCACTGCTTTGGCCTCTACTTCGGTTGGATCTTCTTCCCGCTCATCTCTCCAAGAGGCATACTCTGCTCTTCGAAACAATGCATTGTCGTCTAGGGTCACTTTAGCATCTACCGCAATAATTTTATCGTCAGAAGTTTTAAGCACTGGATTGATTTCAAACAGACTTGAATCACTCTCTACAAAAGCGCGATATAACTTGGTGATAAATTGAGTCATCTCTTTGAAAGCTGTACCCGACAATCCAAGGTTAAAAGCTATTTTTCTAGCTTGAAAAGGCATCAAACCTACACTTGGATCGATTTCTTCGGTAAAGATCAAATGAGGGGTGTGTTCAGCCACAGTTTCAATATCCATACCTCCTTCGGTAGAATACATGATCATATTACGACCAGTGGCTCTATTGAGCAGTACAGATACATAAAATTCAGCTGTTTCGCTGGCACCTGGGTAATAAACATCTTCGGCAACTAGGACCTGATGTACCTTTTTACCAGCTGCTGATGTTTGGGGAGTAACCAAATTCATGCCGATAATTTCACCAGCAATCCTTTTGACATCCTCTAGATTTTTTGCCAACTTAACTCCTCCACCTTTACCACGTCCACCTGCATGAACTTGGGCCTTAATCACATGCCAACCTGTTCCTGTTTCTTCAGTGAGTTTTTTTGCTGCAGCTACTGCCTCCTCAGGCGTTTGAGCTACTATGCCTCTTTGAATGCCTACGCCAAAACTGGCCAATATGGTTTTTCCTTGATATTCGTGCAGATTCATGGGTATGTTTTAGATTATTGGCAAAAATAGGAAAACCACCTGAAAACAAAGGAGAAAACTAAAGGATTTGACTGGCATAAACTGTCATATTTGTTGTAAATAAAACAAATTGTTGTGAAATTAATATTAACGCATAGCTTCTTGCCCAAATGAAGTAGTGTTCCTACATTTGACAAATTTTCTATATGACCTCATCTGATTTATTATCTGTAGCCGAACAATTTGGAGCTCCTGTATACGTGTATGATGCAGAAAAAATCACTGCGCAATACAACCGCTTAAGCCAAGCATTCAGTCAAGTGCCTTCAGTTAGATTAAACTATGCGGTGAAAGCCTTGAACAACATCAGTATCCTTAGGTTAATGAATCACTTGGGATCAGGATTAGACACTGTTTCTATTCAAGAGGTACAGCTGGGAATAAAAGCTGGATTTGATCCAAAAAATATCATTTTTACCCCCAACGGAGTTTCTCTGGAAGAACTTGAGCAAGCAGCTACCTTAGGGGTACAAATCAACATAGATAACCTGTCATTACTCGAACAATTTGGCAGCAAACACCCGCAAATCCCTGTTTGTGTGCGTATTAACCCACACGTTCTTGCTGGTGGAAATGCCAATATCTCCGTAGGGCATATCGACTCTAAATTTGGCATTAGTATTCACCAAATACCTCATATTTTGCGCATCGTAGAGCTAACTGGTATGCACGTCAACGGCATCCACATGCACACAGGAAGCGATATATTGGATATCGATGTGTTTTTATACGCCTCTGAGATTTTATTCAACACCGCAAAAAATTTCAAACAACTCGATTTTGTAGATTTTGGCAGCGGATTTAAAGTCCCTTATAAAGCAGGAGATATCGAAACCAATGTGGAAGAATTGGGCCAAAAATTGAGTGCGCGGTTTAATGAATTTTGTCGTGAATACGGACGTCCACTAACACTAGCTTTTGAGCCTGGAAAATTTCTGGTCAGCGAAGCAGGAAAATTTCTGGCCAAAGTGAATGTGGTGAAACAAACTACCTCCACCGTATTTGCCAGTGTAGATAGTGGATTTAACCATTTAATCCGCCCCATGCTTTACGGAGCAAAACACCACATCACCAATATTTCTAACCCGCAAGGAAGAGAGCGCTATTATTCCG
Organism: Flavobacteriaceae bacterium; assembly: GCA_023260435.1. GTDB lineage: Bacteria > Bacteroidota > Bacteroidia > Flavobacteriales > Flavobacteriaceae > MAG-120531. The sequence continues at coordinate 5,779 of JALQVG010000064.1, forward strand.
TAGTAGGTTATATCTGTGAGACGGATACATTTGCCTCAAACACACAAATCGCTGAAATTACCGAAGGGGATATCTTGTGTTTTGACAATGCTGGGGCCTACTGCTTTACTATGGCCAGCAATTACAACTCAAGACTTCGACCTGCTGAGGTACTTTGGTATGAAGGGCAAGCCCACTTGATCAGAGCGCACGAAACATTTGACGATTTAGTGCGCAATCAGGTTGATTTAAAAGATTCCTTTTTTCATGCTGAGGCAACTGCCTAAACCTTTGTATCTTTATACAAATCGGTTACTATGAGACTGCTTATTGCCTTGTTTACACTTACATTTTGCCTTCGTGCGCAGGCGCAAAAAATTGAGTGGATGAGTTTTGAGGCGGCGATTGAAGCACAGGCCAAGGCTGATCAGCCCAAGAAAATTTTTATCGATGTCTACACCGATTGGTGTGGTTGGTGTAAAAAAATGGACAAAGAGACCTTCAACAACCCCGAGGTTGCGGTCTATATGCAACAACATTTTTACATGGTTAAGCTCGATGGCGAGGGGAAAAAACCCATTGTCTTCCGCGGTAAAACATTTTCTTTTGTTCCCAGTGGTCGCAATGGATACCACGAACTAGCGGCAGGATTGATGCAAGGTCAACTCTCCTATCCCACCGTTGTTTTTCTCAATGAACAAGCGGAGTTGCTTTCCCCCGTTCCAGGATACCATCCGCCTGAATCATTTATGCCTATTGCCCGATTCTTTGGGGATAACCATTACAAGTCTTCCACTTGGGAAGACTATCAAAAAAAAGGCGCCCGATAGGGCGCCTTTTTTTATCTGCTGTAATTAGGAGATTCTTTGGTAATCGTGACATCATGGGGATGACTTTCATTGATCCCACTGGCTGTTATTTTGACAAATCGCGCAGTATTTTGCAGCGTTTCAATGTCTTTGGCACCGCAGTACCCCATACCAGCCCTAAGCCCTCCGACAAATTGATGAATACTTTCGTACAGTTCTCCTTTATAGGGAACACGACCTTCAATCCCCTCGGGAACTAGTTTTTTAATATCGTCCTCTACATCCTGAAAATAACGATCCTTAGAACCTTGTTTCATGGCTTCTACAGAACCCATGCCTCGATAAGATTTGAATTTTCTTCCTTCGTAAATGATGGTTTCACCTGGAGACTCTTTGGTTCCAGCGAGCAAGGACCCCAACATCACGGTAGCTGCACCAGCACCAATAGCTTTTGGAATATCTCCCGTATAGCGAATACCCCCATCTGCAATAACGGGAACTCCGCTGCCTTTAATGGCAGCTGCTACTTCAAGCACAGCAGAAAACTGTGGAAATCCAACACCGGCAACCACCCGTGTGGTACAGATTGATCCAGGTCCGATACCTACTTTAATAGCATCTGCACCTGCCTCCACCAAATATCTTGCTGCATCCCCAGTGGCAATGTTTCCAACGACTACATCGAGTTTGGGAAATGCTGCCTTGACTGCTTTTAATACAGATACGACTCCTTTAGTGTGTCCATGCGCCGTATCGATGATCACTGCGTCTACCCCAGCCTCCACCAAAGCACTGGCTCTTTCTACAGCATCTGAGGTAACTCCTAAAGCAGCAGCCACCCGTAAACGTCCGTACTGGTCTTTGTTGGCGATGGGTTTTTGGGTGAGTTTGGTGATGTCTCTGAAGGTGATCAGACCGACAAGCTTGTTGCCTTTACTGACCACGGGCAGTTTTTCAATTTTATTTTTCTGCAAGATGGCTTCTGCTTGAATCAAACTGGTTCCCTCACTGACTGTAACCAATGGCATGGCTGTCATCACTTCGCTGATGGGTCGGGCCTTATCTTTTTCAAAGCGCAAATCTCGATTAGTCACAATACCCAATAATATCCCCTTGTCATCTACCACAGGTATACCTCCAATTCCGTACTCCGCCATAACGGCATGGGCATCTCCCACAACAGCGGTTAATGGCAAAGTAACCGGATCGATAATCATTCCACTTTCAGCGCGCTTGACTTTGCGAACCATGGCCGCCTGCTGGGCAATCGTCATGTTTTTGTGCAACACACCAATGCCCCCTTCACGAGCAATGGCAATGGCCATACTCGATTCAGTCACTGTATCCATAGCGGCTGACACAATGGGGATGTTGATCGAAATGTTTCGGGTGAACTTGGTTTTTATGGAGACTTCTCTGGGGAGTACTTCAGAGTAAGCGGGAATTAACAATACGTCGTCGTAGGTAAGTCCTTCTCCGGCAATTTTATCTAGATGCGCTTTCATGGCTTCGTGGATTAATTGCGTGCAAATATACACATAAAAAACCAATAACCCCCGATAATACTAGGTATACTGAGTAAATAGCGCTGTAGCTTTATTGTGTGCTGCCTCAAAAGCCATCCATGAAACTCCTGTTTCCATCTTTTGGGCGGTAAAATGGGAGAGCATTTTTTCTGTGGGCATATTGCCCGTTAGGGCATCCATAGCCATGGGACACCCGCCAAAGCCTTGTATGGCCCCATCAAACCGTCGACACCCACCCCTGAGCGAAGCGGTCAGTTTCTCATGCCAATGTTTTGGATGTGTGTGCAAGTGGGCACCGAAAACAACTTGAGGATATTGAGGAATCAAGGTAGAAAAAGCGCGTTCAATTGACTCTATGCGCGCAGTACCAACGGTGTCGGAAAGGGAGATGATCTCAATCCCCATTTCGACGAGTTTTTCCACCCATTGTGCGACCAACTCTGGGCTCCATGGGTCGCCATAGGGATTTCCAAACCCCATGGATAGATAGGCAACCACTTGTTGGTTGGATGATTGCGACAGGGCACATATCTCTTTTAAAATGTGCACTGAGGCTGAAATGGTCTGGTGTGTATTGCGCATTTGAAAATTCTCGGATATCGAAAACGGGTAACCCAAATACTTGATTTGCTTGTGTTGAGCTGCTTGTTCTGCGCCTCTTAGGTTAGCGACAATGGCCAATAACTCGGTTTTTGTTCTCGAGAGATCAAGACCAGCCAAAACCTCGGCTGTGTCTGCCATCTGAGGAATAGCTTTTGGCGAGACAAAAGACCCGAAGTCTAAGGTGTGAAATCCACAATTCAACAAGGACTGCAAGTAGGCAATTTTATGGGGGGTAGGTATCCAGGTTTTGATGCCTTGCATGGCATCACGGGGACATTCGACCAATTGAACCTGTGGAGTTTGCATGCTTAAAAATAAGCAATATCCAGTGAAAACAAGAGGAAGACTCCCAAAAGGAGCAGTATGATTGCTTGGACACGATTAATCCAAAAAGTAGCTGAAGGTAGTTGGGTGATCACTTTTTGAAGGCGATTACCCGCCAAAGCAACTGCGCTGAATACAACCAAGGTGACTGCAGAGAAAATAAGCCCCAATACAGTCATTTGCCACCAGACAGGTAGCGAAGTAGAAAAAATAAATCCGGGAAAAAATGCCATGAAAAACAGAGCTACTTTAGGGTTCAAGGCATTCATCAAAAACCCTTGACCATAGAGTGCTAATCGGCTTTTATCCCGATCATCCTTTACCGAGGGAGTTTGGATAGTCTTCGCACGAAAAGATTGAAACGATAGACAGAAAAAATAAAGCGCTCCGAGCGACAAGAGCACATTTTTAGACCAGGGTAGTTGAAACAATAAGGTAGAAATTCCAGCGCTGACCAATAGTGTATGCCACAGACAACCAGTCACTAAACCAAAAACAACTGCCAACGCTTTTTTGGGTTGATAAACCATCGACTGAACAGCCACATAGAGAATATCTGGCCCAGGCATTAATGCCAAGATAACTGATTGCACTAGAAACAACCAGAGTA
>JALQVG010000087.1 GCA_023260435.1 Flavobacteriaceae bacterium
CCAACCAGCTAATCAGACGCGAGGCCATCTTTCAGCGATAAATCTTTGACATTCAGATGATGCCACCCAAATGTATCATGCGGTATTAGCAGTCGTTTCCAACTGTTGTCCCCCTCTGAAAGGCAGGTTCAGCTCAAAATCTTTTGCGTTGGGTTTCCCCGCGATTGATCAAGGAAACGCTTATCGCGCCTGAGGACTACCGCTATCCTTTTTTGGGATAGGTTTTACACCTTGTATTTTTGAGGCAAATACACCAATTTTTTGGTTTCAAAAAATGGGTCAGTAAACCATTGGGTTAAATCATAGATCTCTACGGTTTTGTAACCGGCTAATTCTTCGGTTAAATCCCCCCCTTTGAGGTAGAGAATACCGTTTTTTATCGAATGTTTGCTGACCTTGTCTACTTTTCCTTTGACCCAATGAGTAAACGTAGGCATGGCTGCCACTGCCCTACTGACCAAAAAATCAAAAGTTCCCTTTACTTCCTCAACGCGGCAATTTTTTGTCCTGACATTGGTTAAGCCCAACCCTTGGACTACCTCATCGACCACTTTTATTTTTTTTCCAATGGCATCAACCAGGGTAAACTGTACCTCGGGAAAAAGTATGGCCAATGGAATGCCTGGAAAGCCTCCTCCAGTGCCGACATCCATCACTCGAGTACCCGGTAAAAACTGTATGAATTTGGCAATGGCCAAACTGTGCAGCACGTGTCTGAGGTACAACTCATCGATATCTTTTCGAGAAACCACGTTGATCTTTAAATTCCAGTCTTGGTACAAGATCGCTAATTGTTCAAACTGTGTTTTCTGTTGCTCAGTTAGGTCTGTAAAATGATCAAAAATCAATGAGGAATCCATGGAACTATTTTGTGCAAAAATACCATATCCTTCAAGATTTTTCATTTTTTTGTTTTTTTTGGGAAACATACGCAATGCCTGAGCTTTGCTTTGCGTTATCTTTACGACTTTAATCGATCTACATGTCTAAAACTACAGTACGCTTTGCGCGAAAAGACCCACAGGATTTTTTTAAAACCCTTAACGCACGGGTCAACGAATACTTCAAAGAAAAGAACATTCCCAAAACAGGCAACTGGGCATTACACCTAAAAACAGCGGTCATGTTTACCTTATTTTTGGCCCCATACTTCTTGATACTCAGCCTACCATTACCCGGTTGGGCGCAATTACTCGGTGCTGTAATCATCGGAGTAGGTATGGCCGGAGTAGGCATGAATGTCATGCATGATGGAAACCACAATGCTTATTCATCCAAATCATGGGTGAATAAAATCATGGGGAGCAGTATCTATATCTTAGCGGGAAATGTATACAATTGGCAAGTTCAACACAATGTACTTCACCATACCTACACCAATATTCACGAACACGACGAAGATTTGGAAGCAGGTCGAATTTTGCGATTCTCCCATCATGCTGAGTGGAGAAAACACCACAAATACCAACATCTTTACTCCGTTTTACTCTATGGGTTATTGACCTTTAATTGGGCGCTAACCACCGATTTTACCCAAATGTATCGCTACTTGAAACGCGGACTATCCTATGGGAAATTTCCTAAGCCTCTTTGGAATTGGAGTACACTTGTGGTCACTAAAATTATTTATTTCAGTATCTGGTTGGTCATTCCTATGGTGTTTCTGGACACCCCGTGGTACATGATTCTGCTTGGCTTTTTTGTGATGCACTACGTAGCGGGATTAATCCTGAGTATGGTTTTTCAGTTGGCACACGTGATTGATCAAGCAGACACGCCTCTACCTGATCAAACCGGAACTATGAAAAACACTTGGGCGATACATCAATTGTACACGACGGTTAATTTTGGACGGACCAATCGTTTGATGAATTGGTTTACGGGAGGACTTAACCACCAAGTTGAACACCACATTTTTCCGAACATCAGCCATATACATTACACAAAAATTTCAAAAATTGTGAAAGAGACGGCCAAGGAGTTTAATTTGCCCTACAACGAATACAAAACCACTAGAAAAGCCATAATTTCGCACTTCAAACACCTCAGGGACCTAGGAAGAAAACCAGCCTTGAACTATTAATTATTTATGAGTACCCAACACCTTACGGACAGAATCAATCATATGGCCGTGTCTGCGACATTGGCCATGGCAGCTAAAGCCAGAGAACTCAAACAAGAAGGACGAGACATTATCGGATTGAGTTTGGGAGAGCCTGACTTTAATGTGCCTGATTTCATTAAAGAAGCAGCCAAGAAGGCTATTGATGAAAATTGGAGCAGCTATTCCCCAGTAGATGGATATGTGGAGTTAAAGAAAGCTATTGCTGCCAAATTTAAAAGAGACAACAACCTAACCTACGGTTTAGATCAAATCGTGGTTTCTACGGGCGCCAAACAATCCCTGTACAACGTTGCTATGGCGATGATTCAACAAGGAGACGAAGTGATTTTACCGGCTCCTTATTGGGTGAGTTATAGCGACATTGTGAAACTGGCGGAAGGTGTGCCCGTCGAAGTGCCTACTTCACTGGAAACAGATTTTAAAATGACTGCGGCACAATTGGAATCAGCGATTACGCCCAAAACCAAAATGCTGTGGTTTAGTTCACCTTGTAATCCAAGTGGTTCTGTGTACAGCCAACAAGAATTGGAATCTCTGGCTGAAGTACTGCGCAAACATCCAGGTATTTTTGTGGTGTCTGATGAAATTTATGAGCACATCAATTTTACCGGGCAACACGTAAGCATCGCCGCCATTGAAGGCATGTACGACCGAACAATTACGGTGAATGGAGTTTCCAAGGCATTTGCCATGACAGGGTGGCGTATAGGTTATATCGGCGCACCTGCGTGGATAGCTAAAGCCACCAACAAACTGCAAGGACAAGTAACCTCAGGAGCCAATTCTATCGCTCAGCGCGCAACTATTGCCGCTTTAGAGGCACCCAAATCAAGCATCCAGTTTATGATTGATGAGTTTCACAAAAGAAGAGACCTCATTTTGGGATTGATGGCAGAAATTCCTGGATTTAAACTCAACGTACCTGAGGGTGCTTTTTATGTGTTCCCAGATGTCTCCGACTACTTTGGTCGAACCATACAAGGGGTTAAGATTGAAAACGCCAACGACTTTGCCTTATTTTTATTGGATAAAGCTAACGTGGCTACTGTAACCGGGGAGGCATTTGGCAATAATGACTGTATTCGAATTTCTTATGCAGCCTCTGAATCTGAAATCAAAGAAGCGATGTCGCGAATTAAAGCAGCGGTTTTGGCTTAATCACCTAACGAATAACATTAAAAAAAAGCGCTCATTTGAGCGCTTTTTTTTATTTCAACTTATTGTTGAGCAATCTTTGGATGTCTTCGTTGTGTCCGTAGACCACCAAAACATCATCTTTGTTGAGCATGGTGTTTGGAGTGGCCACGCCTTGCACATACTCTTGGGTGATTTTTTTACCTACACGAGTGGAAATTTCAGATTTCTTGATGGTGGTCAAGACAATCAAATTATAGTTTTTGCGTATGTGTACATCCTTGATGGTTTGCCCAACAAACTCCTCAGGGACATTGGCTTCAACGATGCTGTAGTCACTGCTCAGCTCGAAGGAATCAATCACGTTTTTCATGCACAATTTCTTGGCCCAACGCTCAGCTGTTTCTTCCTCTGGGTGAACGATTTCATCTACACCAATTGCCTGCAATACCTTCTCGTGTAAAGGATTAATCGCACGACTGATTAATCTTTTTACACCGAAATTTTTAAAAAGTGCTGTGGCCATTACGTTAGCTCCTTGATTTTCTCCAATGGCGACAATAACCACATCTGTTTGTTTCAAGGGAAGTCCAGAAACCGTTGATTCATCGGTAGCGTCTAGACAAATCGTATGAGAAATTCGTTCCTTAAAGTTTTCAACTTTGGTAATGCTCGTATCAATACCGATGACTTCATTGCCCTGTGCTGTGAGTTTTTCAGAGAGCGATGCGCCAAAATTTCCAAGTCCGATAACAATATATTTCATAGGAATCGTTTAGTTGATGGTGATTTCTTGATTCGGGTACTGGTAGTTGATTTGTTTTACTTTTTTAAATACAGCAATCAATACAGAGAGCATGCCTACCCGACCGACAAACATCACTCCAATGATGACCAATTTACTCATGTCTGATAAATAGGGTGTAATTCCTAAACTCAGTCCCACTGTGCTGTAGGCAGAAAAGCTCTCAAAGGCTACATCGATAAGCTCTTTCTCTGCGTCAAAAATGGAAATCAAAAATACAGAAGCTCCAATGACTATCAAAGAAAGTGAAATAATGGCATAGGACCTGTGTATGGACATCGATGATATTTGCCTTCTAAATACCTCAATCCTTGTTTTCCCTTTGGCGAGCGACAATAGATTAAGGGTGGCGATCGCCAATGTGCTGGTCTTTATCCCCCCACCCGTAGAGGATGGAGAGGCACCTACCCACATCAAGAAAAATACCAACATAATCGTAGAAAACTGTAAGCTATTCAGGTCTATGGCATTAAACCCAGCAGTCCGGGGGGTAGTCGCTTGAAAAAGGGCAGACACTACTTTACCTATACCTTGGTGACCTTGCAAAGAGTGGTTGTACTCAGTGGCTAAAATGGTTAAAAAGCCAAACACAGTCAACGCTGAAGTGGTGATCAGGGTGATTCGGCTGTTGAGTGTTAATACCCAGGGACGATAAGTATCTATGTGTTTGAAGGAATAGAATACGCGTCGAATGCTGTACTTAACATAGTCTACAATATTGGAGACAATGGGAAAACCCAATCCTCCAATGATAAAGGTAAGCATCACAATAATCTGTAGCGGATAATTTAAATAAAATCCAGTTTCGTAAAGATTACCCGTAAGCGTAGAAAAGCCTGCGTTGCAAAAGGCTGAGATCGCGTGAAAAACAGCAAAAAACAAATGATCAAACGCTGAAGAAAACAGTCCAGGTGAAACGCTGAAATAGATGAGTACACCAGCAATCAACTCAATAGTAAACGTAATAATCAAAATTCGCTTAAGGGTCGTGAATACCTCACTTAACTTTTGAGTCGAGGTGATGTCGTTCAAGGCCAATTGATTTTCATAGGTACTCCCACCCTTAAAAAAATAACTAAAATAACTGGCGAATGTTAAGATCCCTATCCCCCCGATTTGAATCAACACCATAATAATTGTCTGTCCGAAAAGGGTAAAATGAGTTGCTGTGTCCACCACAATAAGTCCTGTAACGCATACCGCACTGGTCGAAGTAAAAAGGGCGTCGATAAAACCAATGCCCTCATAAGTGGCGTTCGGGAGCATAAGAAAAAGTGTGCCCACTAAAATGATCGATAGAAAACTGAGAATAAATAACTGTGCAGGATTAAACTGCGCTCTTTTGTAGTTGATATCGCGTTCCGAGAATTCTCGGACAAACACAAATACCACCATGAGTTTAACCCACCAAACCTTACCGAATAGATTGTTAAATGGCAAAATTTGCAATTCAACCAACTCGTGATAAAACACACTGAGCAATGAAAGCAGGTACAATAGATCAAATACCCACACTTTGGTTTGCGCTGGTCTAAATCTGTTGAGGTAGCGGGCCATCAAGGAGACAAAACCAAAAAACACCACCAACAAATAAATGACTTCAATGGCAGACTGTACCACCAAGCTTTTGTCAAATCCAAAGTCAGTAAAGAAGACCATTAGGCCCAAAAGACTGAGCCAGAAGGCCCAAGTATGCAACATTTTTGTCTGCATCGAACGGTATACGTTAGGAAACCAATGCCATTAATCGCTGGTTTTCAAGGATCAAAATTATAGATTTAATCATTACCGAAGGTCAATGAGGAGCAAAAACACGTTATGGTGTATCTTTGAAAAAAAATTTACATGTCAACTGAAGTCAAACCATACAAAGATTCGGACCTGTCTAAAAAGAATCAGGTTACCCAAATGTTTGATACAATTGCCGGAGAATACGATCAACTCAATCGCGTTATCTCGATGGGTATCGACTTGAAATGGCGTAAAAAGGTGATTGCTTTGGTCAAAGAACACCAACCCGAACGCGTTCTAGATGTGGCTACAGGAACTGGAGACTTGGCTGTTGCCTTAGTAGAAACCGGCGCTAAAAAAGTAGTGGGATTGGACTTATCACCTGGTATGTTGGCGCTAGGAGTTGAAAAAGTGGCCAAACATCAACTCAGTGATCAAGTGGACATGGTTTTAGGAGATTCGGAAGCGTTGCCCTTTGATGCTGATTCGTTTGATGCGGCCACAGTAGCTTTTGGGGTGAGAAATTTTGAGCACCTTAATCAAGGACTCAGCGAACTATTTAGGGTAATGAAACCCGGGGGACTGTTGGTCGTTTTAGAAACTTCAGTTCCCGAGCGATTTCCAGCAAAACAGGGCTACCAAGTGTACAGCAATTATCTGCTGCCACTGATCGGTCGAATATTTTCAAAAGACAGATCTGCTTACAAATACCTATCTGAATCCGCTGCAAAATTTCCTTGTGGCAAAAAATTCAATGCCCTTTTGGAAGGGGTTGGTTTCATCCGTGTAAAAGATTTACCCCAAACTTTAGGGGTAGCCACCATATATACAGCCATTAAACCTGTGTAGTATGCGTATTCACCCACTTTGTCTGCTAATTTCCCTTTGTTGGATGGGCACAGCTCAAGCTCAGTTCAGCGATGATCGAGTTAAAAACATCCCTACAGAGGATGACAAAAAGCTCAATTGGGGGTATTTATTGGGGTTAAATCGGTACGGATTTTCCGTGGAATACGAAGCTGGAGCAGGGGCTACTGATCAGGTAGTAGTGGCAGAACAAACCGGCTTTCAAGTAGGTTTGATCGGCGAATACCGTCTAAACAACTTCAGCGATCTGAGGTTGGAACCGGCTTTGGTGATCAGCAGCCGTACCTTAGAAAACCTACCCAACAGTCCGCAAGCCAAATCCACCTACATCAATCTGCCTGTTTTGATGAAGGTGAGCACCTTGAGGTTTGCCAATGTGAAACCGTATGTGGTTGCTGGGCCATCTGTATCGATTAATCTAAACAGTCAAGAAAACACAGAACCAGATGTCACTATATTAAAGACTAAAACATTTAACTACGGCTATGAGTTGGGCATCGGGGTCGACCTGTATATGCCGTATTTTAAGTTTAGTCCCTCAATACGTGGTGTTTTTGGCCAATCCAATGAACTGGTTTCAGATCTACCAAATGTCCAAGGCATCTACACCAGAGGGGTGTTTTTGATGCTTACCTTTGAATAGCAATCTTTTTTAAGGGTGACGCAAAGCCCCCAAACACAAACCTGTAGCCATTGCCACATTTAAACTTTCCGCTGCTGGATGCCCAGTAGCCGGAATAGTGATTTGGTGGTGCAACAAGCGGATCACGTCCGGGGAAATTCCGTTGGCCTCATTGCCCAAGAGCAATACACCTTGCTTAGGCCATGTAAGCTCATATATGGACTGCCCATCAAGCATCGTACCATAAATAGGCAAATCTATTTGACTCAACCAATCGCTTAGTTCGGTATAGTGAACCCTCACTTTCGCCAACGATCCCATGGACGCCTGAACTGTTTTTGGATTGTACGCATCAACCGTTCCTTTACTGCAGACCAAGTCCGCTATCCCAAACCAATCACACAAACGAATAATGGTACCCAGATTACCTGGGTCTTGTACCTCATCAATGGCCACAATCCAACCTTGTGAGGGCAAAGAATTAGTATCCGGAATCGCAAACACAGCTAAACTCCCAGGAGGGGTCGTCATCGCGCTGACTTGTTTGAGTTGTTGTGGGGACAACACCTGAAACTCTTGTGTGACAAATCGATGCTGATGATCAGCTGTTCCTCCTATCCAGTGTAGTTTTAGTCCGTGCTCTAGTAAGGTGGTAATGGTTTTATGCCCCTCAACGATAAAGGCCTTTTCAGCCCATCGATTCTTTTTCTGATGCAGTGATTTGATCTGCTTGATTTGGTTTTTTCCAACCATACAAATAGTGTAATTTTGAATGCGATGAATACACACTGCCTCAAGGGCTTGCCCACAAAAGTAACGCTTATCTTCATTTTGGGGATGTTGATCGGTTGCAGTGGACTGAAAAACATTCCAGAGGGCAGTTTTTTACTCGACGAACAGACAATTTTACTCGGAAATAAAAAGATTAGAAACGACTCTGTTCTCGCCTTGTTATCGACAAAACCCAATAGCCAAATTGCGGGGATTCGCCCTAAACTTTGGCTTTACCAAATATCAAGAGCACCTCGAGACCTACAAGATCAACCTTGGTTGAGAAAAATAGGTCAAGCACCGATATATTACTCCTCCCAGGAAGCAGCCCGTAATCGGCTCAAAATGGTGGACTATTATCAGTCCAAAGGGTATTTCAATGCAAAAATCAAAGACACCGTGGTCTTCCATCCAAAAAAACCTTTGGCAGAGGTTGAGTATTCGTTGGATCTAGGCAATCCATACATCATCGATCAATTTTCGGTCAAAACCGATAATACGCTCTTGGATAGTCTATACATGGCAGCCCAAGAACATTCCTACATCAAAGAAGGTCGTATCGTTAGCGTCGAAGACCTAACCCGTGAGCGCACACGACTTACCCAGTGGTTCAAAAACAATGGAGTATTTCAATTTCAAGAATCTGCCCTTTCCTTTACCATAAGGCGGGATACTACCGACCGAGGAAAGGATAACCGAGTACAACTTGACCTAAACATCAGTGCCCCCAGGGGACCTGCAGGTACAGTTGCTGCCCCTTTCAAACGCGAGCAATGGGAAAAAATTGACGTTTTTGTAGGCCTAGATGCCCGAAATCCGGAGACTGAACTGGACAGTCTGACCTACGAAGGGATCACATTTTTTTACCGAGGGAAACTCGGATACCAACCACAGGTATTGGCCAGGGCCATACCCTTGAGTCCCGGTCAGTGGTACAGTGAAGAAAAGAGAAATCAAACGTATCGTTGGATCAATAATCTCGGGACTTTACGCGCACCGCGAATTGCCGCTGAACCCCAAGATGATGGAATGTTGTACGGTCGGATCGATTTGGTACCCAAAGACAGATATGCCACGGAACTAAACCTAGACTTAACCCACAACAACATACAACGATTAGGTATTGCCTTTAGCGCTGGGGTATCGGCGTTGAACATCAGCCAGCGATCAGATATTCTGCGCATCAACACACGTGGATCCATAGGACTGTTAGGCGATGCCGTAGGCACGGATCAAAAATACACCTCCGAGTACGGCGTAGATATTTCGTTAACTAGACCAGAATTATGGGTTCCGTTTGGTCTGGGAAAAAACCTGATCAACCAGGATAAGGCACCAAAGACCAGTGTGGTTCTTGGTAGAAGCATACAAAACAATATCGGACTAGATCGTCAAACCTTGAATGCTTCGTTGGGTTACCAATGGAATGCACAAACTTATTCAAGACATACGTTTAATCTGATTGATATACAATATGTGCGCAATCTAAACCCTGATCGGTTCTTCAATGTTTACCAAAACAGTTTTGATCAATTAAATGAGTTGGCTCAGTTGTGGCGAGACAATCCATCCTACACAAAATATTTTGATTCTTCGACAAACCAATTGATCATACCCTCCGGAGCTCAGGGATTTATTGACGACTTTTTGAGTAATCAGCTGTTGAGCGATCAATATCAAGAGGTATTACTGATTGAGGAGCGCCGAAAGAGACTGACAGAAAACAACTTGATTTCCAGTACACAATGGAGCTACACCAACGGAATATCAAACAACCTAAATGATCCACAATTTTCGCAATTCAGAATACTAGTAGAAAGTGCTGGAGGACTTCTGTCTTTAGCTGCCCCTTTGGTGGGTCTAGAGAAAAATGAAGACGGCATGTACAGTTATGCCAAAGTTCCCTTTGCTCAATATGTCAAAACTGAATTGAGTTGGATCAAGCATTGGCCCTTGGCTCCTACCCAAAGCATTGCTTTTCGCGTTTTTAGTGGAGCCGCCATTCCGTACGGAAATGCTCGGAACATACCATTTACAAGGTCTTATTTTGCCGGAGGTTCAAACGACAACAGAGCGTGGAACGCTTACGCACTAGGACCTGGAACAACGAGCAACTTAAATGATTTCAACGAAGCAAATTTCAAACTGGCCGCCAATCTCGAATACCGATTTGGCTTAGCTGGTCCCTTTTTAGGAGCATTGTTTGTCGATGCCGGAAATATTTGGAATCTTTTAGATGATACGCCCAATCGAGAAGCTCAATTCAAAGGATTGGCCTCGTTGAGGGATTTAGCCGCGGGTACTGGAGGTGGGTTGCGCTATGACTTTGGGTACTTTTTATTCAGACTAGATTGGGGATTTAAAGCGCATAACCCGGGTAACACAGCCGGAAACCGTTGGTTTAAGTCCATGAATTTTGCGAATTCCGTAATAAACATAGGGATAAATTATCCTTTTTAGACCCAAATAATTTATACTTTTGCCGCTTATCTAACAAAAAATAGACCATGGCCCACAACATTCAACCTGGAGTTGCCACAGGAGATCAAGTACAAGCAATTTTTAAATACGCAAAAGAAAAAGGATTTGCCTTACCCGCTGTTAACGTGATTAGCTCAAGCACCATCAATGGTGTTCTCGAGACCGCTGCCGCTTTAAAGGCGCCTGTAATTATTCAATTTTCCAACGGAGGCGCACAATTCAATGCAGGAAAAGGATTGTCCAACGAAAATCAAAAAGCTGCGATTGCTGGTTCAATCGCGGGCGCAAAACACGTACACGAACTAGCTAAGGCATATGGTGTCCCTGTAATACTACACACAGATCACTGCGCGAAAAACCTTTTACCTTGGATCGATGGTTTGCTAGATGCGAGCGAACAACATTTTAAACAAACCGGAAGCCCTTTATTTAGCTCACACATGATTGATCTATCTGAAGAGCCATTGGAGGAAAACATCGAATTGTGTAAAGAGTACCTAAAGCGCATGAGCGCTATGGGAATGACCTTGGAAATCGAACTAGGAATTACTGGTGGCGAAGAAGATGGTGTTGACAATTCTGATGTAGATGACTCCAAGTTATACACCCAACCCGAAGAAGTAGCTTATGCTTATGAGGAACTTTCTAAAATCAGCCCAAGATTTACTGTGGCCGCAGCTTTTGGAAATGTTCACGGAGTATACAAGCCTGGAAACGTTAAGTTGACACCTAAAATCCTGAAGAATTCTCAAGAATACATCAGCGAAAAATACGGTGTTGGACATAACCACATCGATTTTGTTTTCCATGGCGGTTCAGGTTCAACCGTTGAAGAAATCCGTGAAGCTATTGGTTATGGGGTGATTAAAATGAATATTGACACCGATATGCAATACGCCTACATGGAAGGAGTTCGCAACTATATCCAGGATAAAAATGCGTATCTTCAAGGGCAGATTGGAAATCCTGAAGGTGCAGATGCACCGAATAAAAAATACTACGACCCTAGAACTTGGATTCGCGAAGGTGAAAAAACCTTTGTAGCCCGATTGAAGAAGGCTTTCGAAGACCTAAATAACGTGAATACCCTATAGTTTTCACGACCAACAAAAATGATCGTCTATGACTGCTTGGTTTAAACGCAAAGAAAAAGGCATACAAACAGCCACTGAAGAAAAGAAAGATACCCCCAAAGGTCTGTGGTACAAATCTCCTTCTGGAAAAATTGTGGAAACTGAGGAATTGGCTGCTAACTTTTTTGTTAGCCCCGAGGACGACTACCATGTACGTATTGGCAGTAAGGAGTACTTTGAAATTCTTTTCGATGACAACCAGTTTACAGAACTCGATGCTGGACTGACCGCAGTCGATACCCTAGAATTTGAAGACACCAAAAAATATGCGGAACGACTAGAGCAAGCGATTGCCAAAACAGGTTTAAAAGACGCTGTGCGCACAGCCGTAGGTCCCTCAAAAGGCAGAGACATCGTGATTTGCTGTATGGATTTTGCCTTTATTGGCGGTTCGATGGGCGCTGTAGTGGGTGAGAAAATAGTCAGGGGCATCGATCACGCCATTAAAAACCAGCTGCCTTTCTTGATGATCTCTAAGTCTGGAGGAGCCAGAATGATGGAAGCTGCTATCTCTTTAATGCAGCTGGCCAAGACCTCTGCCAAACTAGCTCAGCTAGCCAAAGCAGGCTTGCCCTACATCTCCTTGTGCACCGATCCAACTACTGGGGGAACCACCGCTTCGTATGCCATGCTCGGAGACATCAACATTGCTGAACCTGGAGCACTTATTGGGTTTGCTGGGCCGCGTGTTGTCAAAGAAGCTACTGGACAAGACTTACCTGAAGGATTTCAAACATCAGAATTCTTATTGGAACACGGGTTTCTGGATTTTATCACCCACCGTAAAGAATTAAAAAACAAGCTTAATCTCTACATCGATTTAATTCAAAATAAGCCTGTGCGTAATTAGGATATTTTATTCTATATTTGCACCCTGTTTGAAAACCAATCAGATACATAAAAATCATTAAACCAATATTGGCATGTATTTAAGCAAAGAAGTAAAGTCGGACATCTTCCAAAAACATGGAGGTGACGCAAAAAACACAGGGAACACAGAAGGTCAAATCGCCTTGTTCACCTTTAGAATTAACCACCTGACTGAGCACTTAAAAAGAAACCGCAAGGATTTCAACACAGAGCGCTCACTGGTAAAATTGGTAGGTAAAAGAAGAAGCCTCTTGGATTACCTAATCAAGACAGACATTTTGCGCTACCGCGCCATCATCAAGGAACTCGGTATCCGTAAATAACCTAAAAGGGAAGCGATGCTTCCCTTTTTTGCATTAAAAGCCAACTGCGACGTTTTTCACTGGTCACACACAACAACACAACCTGACCGTCCAGCAGACGGGACCAATGTCGAACAACCTCCGGGTAAAACAAAAAGAATGATACCAAAAGTATTTAAACAAGAAATTCAATTGGGCGATGGGAGAACCATTACCCTAGAAACAGGAAAACTGGCCAAACAAGCCCATGGTTCCGTAGTGGTTCAATCAGGAAAATGCATGTTGCTGTGTACCGTTGTGTCTAACTACGATCAACAAGACATCGATTTTCTACCCCTTACAGTAGATTATCGCGAGAAATTTGCGGCCTCTGGTCGTTATCCAGGCGGATTCTTCAAAAGAGAAGCACGCCCAAGTGATGGGGAAGTATTAACCATGCGTCTAGTAGACCGCGTGTTGCGTCCTTTGTTTCCAAAAGATTACCACGCAGAAACCCAAGTGATGATTCAGTTGATGTCTCATGACGAGGAAGTGATGCCTGACGCACTGGCGGGCTTGGCTGCTTCAGCGGCCATTCAACTGTCCGACATTCCCTTTGAATGCCCTATTTCTGAAGTTCGCGTAGGTCGAATTGACGGTCAATTCATCATTAATCCAACACGAGCTCAACTCGAAGTATCCGATATCGATATGGTGATCGGTGCCTCTGCTGATTCAGTGATGATGGTGGAAGGTGAAATGAAAGAAATTTCAGAGGAAGAGATGGTCGAAGCCATCGCATTTGCCCACCAAGCGATTAAAGTTCAATGTGCTGCACAAGTAGCCCTGGCTGAAGCCGTTGGCAAAAAAGAAGTGCGCACCTACACACCGGAAGCAAGCGATGAGTCATTGGCTCAGATCGTGAGAGAACGCGCCTATGATAAAGTGTATGAAGTAGCTCGTAAAGGTTCTTCTAAAAAGGAGCGCAGCAGCTCATTTGCCGCTATCAGAGAGGAAGTATTGGCTAGTTTTTCAGAAGAGGAACGCGCTGAAAAAAGCGGTTTGATCAAAAAATACTACAGCAAAGCTGAAAAAGAGGCAGTACGTGATTTGACCCTAAATGAAGGTCTTCGTCTCGATGGAAGAAAAACTACCGACATTAGACCTATCTGGTGTGAGGTTGATTACCTTCCTTCTACCCACGGATCTGCTTTGTTTACCCGCGGCGAAACCCAAGCGTTGGCTACGGTAACTTTGGGAACTTCCAGAGAAGCCAATCAAATCGATATGCCTTCTTTTGAAGGAGAAGAAACTTTCTACCTACACTACAATTTTCCCCCATTCTCCACCGGAGAAGCTCGTCCCATCAGGGGAACTTCTCGTCGCGAGGTAGGTCATGGTAACTTGGCACAACGCGCCCTTAAAGGGATGGTTCCTGCTGATTGCCCGTACACGGTTCGCGTGGTGAGTGAAGTTTTGGAATCCAACGGTTCTTCTTCTATGGCGACTGTTTGTGCAGGTACTATGGCGTTGATGGATGCTGGTGTTCAAATGACTAAACCTGTATCAGGTATTGCTATGGGCTTGATCACTGATACAAAAACCGGCAAATACGCCGTATTGTCTGACATCCTAGGAGACGAAGATCACTTGGGAGATATGGACTTTAAAGTGACTGGAACGGCTGACGGAATTACCGCCTGTCAAATGGACATCAAAGTAAAAGGCCTTTCCTATGAGATTTTAGTGAACGCTTTAAAGCAAGCTGCTGCTGGTAGGTTACATATCTTGGAAAAGTTGGTGGAAACCATCGAAGCGCCTAGAGCTGATGTAAAAGCCCACGCGCCAAAAATGATTACCACCCGTATTCCTAACGAGTACATCGGCGCCTTGATCGGTCCTGGAGGAAAAGTGATCCAAGAATTGCAAAAAACCACCAAAACAACCATCGTGATTAACGAAGACCCGATTACTGAAGAAGGGATTGTGGAAATTTTAGGTACTAATCAAGCAGGTATTGATGCGGTATTGGCCAAAATTGACTCATTGACCTTTAAACCCGTAGTAGGCCAAGTATATCAAGTAAAAGTGATCAAAATCCTAGATTTTGGGGCTGTAGTAGAATACTTAGACGCACCGGGCAATGAAGTATTGCTCCACGTATCTGAACTAGCTTGGGAACGCACGGAAAACGTCACCGACGTGGTGAATATGGGAGATACTTTCGAAGTGAAATACTTTGGTGTAGACCCTAAAACCAGAAAAGACAAGGTATCTAAAAAAGCCTTAGTCCCTAAACCGGAAGGGTACGAATCCAGACCTCGTCCAGAGCGTAAAGACAATGACCGTGGTCCGAGAAGAAACGACCGAAGAGATGATCGCCGAGATGACCGAAGAGACCGTCCAGAACGTTCCGATCGAGCACCTCAAAACGATGCTCCTCAAGAGGATTAACCTGCAAAACGCCCGAAAATAATTTCGGGCGTTTTTTTTATACTATTTTGTAACCTTTTTGCGTTTTACACGTATAATAAGGGTGTGCTACAAAGTGCACCATTAAACGCCCACAAATTCATGAGACAACTCAAGATTACCAAACAGGTAACCAATAGAGAAACCGCATCATTAGACAAGTATTTACAAGAAATTGGAAAAGTCGATCTGATCACTGCTGAAGAAGAAGTAGAACTAGCTCAACGCATTAAAGCAGGTGACCAGCGAGCTTTAGAAAAACTGACCAAAGCCAATTTAAGGTTTGTGGTCTCTGTAGCTAAACAGTATCAAAACCAAGGACTTACTTTACCGGATTTGATCAACGAGGGAAATCTTGGTTTGATCAAGGCTGCTCAGCGATTCGACGAAACTCGTGGATTCAAATTTATTTCCTACGCGGTTTGGTGGATCCGTCAATCCATTCTTCAAGCCCTAGCGGAACAATCCCGTATTGTGCGTCTTCCACTGAATAAAATTGGGTCGATTAATAAGATCAACAAAACATTTGCCTTCCTGGAACAAGCACATGAGCGCCAACCTTCTGCAGAGGAAATAGCCAAAGAGTTGGATATGACTGTGGAAGATGTGAAGCAATCACTCAAAAACTCTGGGCGCCATGTATCTATGGATGCACCACTGATTGACGGAGAGGATTCCAACCTGTACGATGTACTCCGTTCTGGCGAATCACCAAACCCTGACAGAGAACTGATGCACGATTCTTTGCGCACAGAAATCGAGCGGGCACTAGAAACCCTAACGCCTAGAGAAGCCGATGTAGTTCGCCTGTATTTTGGCTTGGCCGGGCAACATTCAATGACCTTAGAAGAAATCGGAGAAACTTTTGACTTGACCAGAGAGCGAGTTCGTCAAATAAAAGAAAAAGCGATTCGACGACTCAAACACACCTCGAGAAGTAAAATCCTAAAAACGTATTTGGGCTAACCTTAAGCCCCTGGTTTCAGGGGCTTTTTTAATGACTACTATGAGCAAAACACTGATTGCACCCTCTGTACTCGCTGCAGATTTTGCCAATTTAGAAAGAGACATCACCCTGATCAACCAATCCTCGGCTGATTGGTTTCATATCGACATCATGGACGGTGTTTTTGTCCCAAATATTTCATTTGGTATGCCCGTTTTGGCTGCCATAGGTCGTCATGCGCAAAAGCCTCTTGATGTACACTTGATGATCGTTGATCCTGATCGATACATCGATGTATTTGCCGATTTGGGTGCTCATGTTTTAAGTGTTCACTTAGAAGCCTGTACCCACCTGCACAGAACTGTTCAGGCGATAAAAGCTAAAGGGATGAAAGCAGGCGTTGCCCTTAATCCTCATACACCCATACATCTTTTAGAAGATATTATTCAGGACCTCGACTTAGTGGTTGTGATGAGTGTTAATCCGGGATTTGGGGGGCAAAAGTTCATCGAAAACACCTATGAAAAGGTACGTGTGCTCAAGGCCCTTATTCAGCGAAAGTCTAGCCAAGCGTTGATTGAAATCGATGGGGGTGTTCAGTCCTCTAATGCCGCACAACTAGTGGCCGCTGGTGCTGATGTACTCGTAGCGGGAAATTTTGTATTCAGCAGCCCTGAGCCGATCAAAACCATCCAAGAACTGAAAAATTTGGACTGATGAACTACACAGATCTGTTGATTGTCGGAGCAGGACCCATTGGTATATCATGTGCCCTGGCCGCCCAAAAAGCAGGTCTTTCCTATAGGGTCATTGAAAAAGGTTGCTTGACAAACTCCCTGTTTAATTATCCTCTAGACATGCAGTTTTTCTCCTCTTCAGAAAAGCTGGAACTCGAACAAATACCCTTTGTTTCTACATCGGTCAAACCCAGCCGCACAGAAGCCCTCGAATATTACCGCAGAGTTGCTAGCGCACATAAACTCCACATACAGCTTTACGAACGCGTTAATCAAATCATACCTTCGGATACAAACTTTAAGGTGATCACCGATCTAAACACCTATAGTGCTAAATCGGTTGTTTTAGCTACTGGTTTTTTTGACATACCAGAAAACTTGGGTGTTCCCGGAGAATCGCTGAGTAAAGTGACTCATTATTTCCATCAAGCCCACCCCTACTCTATGCAAAAAGTGGCGGTTGTGGGTGCCAGTAATTCAGCGATTGACGCCGCGCTGGCTTGTTATCGAAAAGGAGCAGAAGTTACCTTAATAGTGCGTGGTCCTGAAATCGGAAAACGAGTAAAATACTGGGTAAGACCTGACATCATCAACAGAATTGAAGAAGGATCCATCAAAGCGCACTTTAATACCCAAATTAAAGCCATACATCCCAAATCTATCGAACTCATTCAGGGTGAGCGTACTTGGCAAGAAGATAATGAGTACGTGATCGCTATGACGGGTTACCGACCCGATCTTGATTTTCTGTCCAATTTGGGCATTCCTCTGGAAGGGGTGATGAAAAAGCCTGTACACGATTCAGCAACCATGATGACTCCCATTAAAGGATTGTATTTGGCAGGGGTCATTTGCGGTGGTTTGGAAACACATAAATGGTTTATCGAAAATTCCCGTACACACGGAAAACAAATAGTAACTCACATCCTTGAAAACAACCAAGCGTAAAACCTGGGATCTCCTAAGGTCATTGGGACCTGGGATTCTTTTTGCCTCCATGGCTGTAGGCACTTCTCACCTAGTACTATCTACAAAAGCGGGGGCGCAATTTGGCTGGTGGGCACTACTTCCTATCGCAGCGGCCAACTGGCTGAAATATCCATTTTTCGAATTCGGTATTCGGTATACCCAAGTTACCGGCAAATCGCTCTTGCAAGGATATTTAGAAAAGGGCAAGGTGTATTTTAATGCCTATGCCTTGGTTACTTTGGTGAGTTCAATAACCATACTATCAACCCTATATACCGTTACTGCAGGCTTGATGCTGCAGGTGATTCCTTCGTTGAATATACCGCTCCCCGCGATGGTTGGTCTGTTGTTGGCTTTAGTCGCCGCCGTCCTAAGTTATGGCCAATACCGCTGGTTAGAAAACAGCCTTAAAGCAGTAGTGACCCTGCTGGTAGCCGCCTTGTTAATCACCGTAACCATGGCCTTATGGGAAGGTCCTGTACCTCAAGACCCCACTTGGGTTTTTCCAGAGGTAAGCGATACAGCTGCTGTATTATTTTGGATCAGTTTGATCGGATGGATGCCCACAGCAGTAGAAGCTTCCAGCTGGGTAAGCATGTGGCGTCTGGCCAAAAACAAAAACGATGAACAAAATTTAACCCAGGCACTCAAAGAATTTAAGTTTGGCTATTGGGTAACTGCGGTATTGGCTGTGCTCTTTTTAATGCTGGGGCTATACACTTTTTACGGAACTCAAGTAACCCTAAGCAACCAATCGGTAGCGTTTGCGGATCAGCTTATCGGGGTTTTTGCCCAACGCATGGGCGCATGGACCTACCCTATTGTTGCCTTGGCTGCCTTTGCCACAATGCTGAGCAGTTGTATTACAGCTCATGACGCATTGGGAAGAATCAGTGTCGATACCCTCCAAAAATGGAAGGTGATCCACGGCTCAGAAACACAACGCTATTTGGTGATTTTGGTATGGGTATTGGCTCTGGCCAACGCCTGGGTTGTCTGGTATACTGGGGCTCAAATGGGGTGGTTGGTGGCTACCGCCACTACGGTATCCTTTGTATTGGCCCCTGCGATTGGCTGGTTGAATTTCTGCTTGGTCACCAGTCCGGGGTTTGAGAAATCACAACAACCCAACCGCAAACTGATCATCCAAGCCTACGCTGGTATGATCTTCCTGAGTCTGTTTGCCGGGTATTATTTTTGGTTGCTTTGGGCTTAAAGAACCGCAGATACTGCCTCCAATTCCGGAGTTATTTTTTTGAC
The DNA here is from genome assembly GCA_023260435.1 of Flavobacteriaceae bacterium. Lineage (GTDB taxonomy): Bacteria > Bacteroidota > Bacteroidia > Flavobacteriales > Flavobacteriaceae > MAG-120531. Next base: position 19,205 of record JALQVG010000087.1, read on the forward strand.
TAAGCCCTGTAGCACTTTCCCAGGTCCTACCTCTACAAATTCTGTGACACCCATCTGGGCCATAAACTGAACACTTTGTGTCCATTTTACCGGGGCAGTTAGTTGAGCTATTAGATTTTCTTTGATTTCCAACGGATCAGTTACTGCTTTAGCGTGTACATTTTGAACTACGGGACAAATGGGTTGGTGAAAAGTTGTTTGCGCTATAGCCTCTGCCAGTGCTGTGCGAGCAGGTTCCATGAGCGGAGAGTGAAATGCCCCCCCTACAGGAAGTAGAAGAGCTCTTTTAGCTCCAGCTGCTTTTAACGCTTCGCAGGCTTGTTCCACCGCCGCCAAAGCACCGGAGATCACCAGTTGTCCAGGACAATTATAATTGGCGGCCACCACAACTCCTGGGGTTTCTGCACAAACTTTTTCCACAAGTTCATCCGCTAATCCCAAAACAGCAGCCATGGTACCTTGAGTTAATTCACAAGCGCTTTGCATGGCCATTGCTCGAGCATATACTAAGCGTAAAGCATCTTCCATGGCGAGTGTTTTATTGGCCACTAAAGCGGAAAACTCACCCAACGAATGTCCTGCAACAACATCGGGTTTAAACTGATCTCCCAAAGAAGCAGCTAAAGCTACCGAGTGTAAAAAAATAGCTGGTTGGGTTACTTTAGTTTCTTTAAGATCTTCGGCTGATCCGTCAAACATCAAGTCAGTAATGGAATATCCAAGGACGGTATCCGCTTGGAGCATCATCGATTGGGCAACAGGAGACTGATCAAATAAATCTCGGCCCATTCCTGGGAATTGGGCCCCTTGGCCTGGAAAAATATATGCTTTCATAGGTTTATTTTGGCTTATGGGACGCTGGGTACCAAGTGGCGTAATGAATATAATTTTGAGCAATTCTGAGGACCTCACCTTGAGTAAGCTCCTCACTGATATCTTTTATTTTAACCGCCGGAACTCCGGCAAAAATACTGCCAGAAGGCACATGGGTTCCCTTGGTAAGCACTGCTCCAGCAGCGATAATGCTGTTGGACTCTACCACACAACCATCCATCACGATACTCCCCATACCGATCAAAACACGATCGTGAATGATACATCCGTGCACCAAAGCGTTGTGGCCAATAGACACGTCATCCCCTATTTCAGTGGGATGTGTTTTATACGTGCAATGAACGACTGCGCCATCTTGAACATTGACCCGATTTCCTAGTCGAATGTAATTAACATCAGCACGAATCACTGCGTTGTACCAAACACTGCATTGATCACCCATCACCAGGTCACCCACCAAAACTGCATTGGGGGCAATCAAGCAATCTGAGCCCCACTGGGGTGAAATACCGTGTATTGAAATCGGTTCCATCGACTAATTTGAGACAAATATAATTTAATCCAAGTAAATTAAACATCTTCTGGGGATATACGCACTGTCTTCGTATTTTTGTAAAAATGATTGTATATGAGTGCTTACAAAATCACCGCAATACCTACAAAACACCCTGAAATACTAAAGTTCGATTCCAATGGACTGGTTTCTCCACATAAAAATTATGAGTTTCAATCCATTCAAGAAGCTGAAGTATCCCCGCTAGCACAGCAACTGTTTATGCTGCCGTTTGTCAAAGCCGTTTATTTATCAAGCCACTTTATCGGTATTCACAAATCTGATATTGTAGGCTGGGAGGATGTTCAGGATGAGCTCATTCAGGTACTAGAAGACTACTTAAATAGTGGTGCCCCTGTGGTTTCCCAACAGGACCCCATCAGTCAAGCGTATACCTTGTATATCGAGACCACTCCTAATCCAGAGGTATTAAAGTTTGCCGCCAATAAAAACATTACTGCCCAAACAGTGGAATACAAAAACGAAGCTCAGGCTGAGCGATCCCCGCTCGCCCTCAAACTGTTCTCGTTGAGCTATGTTCAAGAGGTATTTATCGATCAAAATTATGTTTCTATCACCAAAACTCGGGCCCAAGATTGGGAGTCTGTAAAAACCGAAGTCAAACAACTCATCCTTGATTTCTTGTCCAGCGGAACACCTGCTGTCTTACCTGTGGAAAAAAACAACGCCCAAACACAAGATCCCATAAGTCTTCAAATCATTTCCATCATAGATGAATACATCAAGCCTGCAGTGGCCGGTGATGGTGGAAACATCTTATTTGAATCCTATGATCCTGAATCAAAAGTTGTGTCTGTGCTACTTCAAGGGGCCTGCAGCGGTTGCCCTTCCTCTACGTTCACCCTTAAAAACGGTATAGAAAGCATGTTGCAAAATATGATGCCAGGAAAAGTAAATGAAGTGATTGCCACCAATGCTTAAGACCATGAATCAAAAAATTAATCAAATCAAAGAATACGTCCCAGTTAACGAGGTAAAGGATTATTGGGATCATTTGCTGGAAATCGTTACCGGTATCATGCCGAACATCATCTATGCTACCCTCATATTATTGGTGGGTATGTGGGTGGTGCGTATCATCAACCGTATGGTACATCGATTTTTTGAAAAAAAGGACTATGACCTTACGCTGGAATCCTTTTTACAAAGTTTTATCAATATAGCCCTAAAAGCCATTCTATTTGTGCTGGTGATTACGCAGTTAGGGGTAAAATCATCCTCGCTGGTGGCTGTAGTAGGTGCCGCTGGTTTAGCTGTTGGTCTAGCGCTTCAAGGATCTCTGGCCAATTTTGCCGGAGGAGTGCTTATTTTAGTGTTTAAACCATTTCGGGTGGGTGATTTCATTGAAGCACAGGGCATCAGTGGAACCGTCAGTGAGATCAGTATTTTTACCACAAAAATCAACACTTTTGCCAACCTTACTGCTGTCATACCCAATGGCGACCTATCCAACCACACCATCATCAACTACAATACTGAACCCACTAGAAGGGATAATATTGTTTTTGGTATCGGCTATTCTTCAGACATCAAAAAGGCCAAAGACTTATTGCTCGAAATATGCGCCAATGATGCAGATGTTTTAAAAGAACCCGAGCCTGTCGTAGTTGTCCAAAACCTAGGAGACAGCGCTGTGGAACTCAGTTTGCGCTATTGGGCGCACAATGAGGTCTTTTGGGATGCGCACTTTAGAATTATTGAATCGGCCAAACTAGCCTTTGACAAAAATGGGATTGAAATACCTTTCCCACAAAGAGTGGTTCACCAGATTAAATCATAAAAAAAATCCTGAGCAGTGCTCAGGATTTTTTTTGAGGTTTGTTAGCAATAAAATCTTTAAGGTAACTCGGCTCGAAATAGGCGACGTCTTCAAACAGACCAGCTTCAAACGACCTCCATACCTGCTCGGCCATTTGCGCTGCATGAGGCCAAACGGATGCGTAATATTCAGCACCCAAAACAGGATCAATTTCTTTGCATTTATCTGCTCCAGACCCTACAAAAAGCAGGTTTTCTTCCAAAAAAATAGACTTCTGGAAGTAACCTGGAACAATCACTTGTGGCTGAGGATCCATCAAAGCACTTCCTTGGGAGTCATAGATACCGAGGTAAACCTCATCCCTACGCGCATCCAAGACAGACACTGTCCGCATTTCAGGTTGCAAATACTGTTGAGCTAAAACAGCTAGGGTATCCATAGAAATCAGGGGGATCTGTAGGGCAAAGCACAATCCTTTAGCTGCAGAAACGCCAATACGCAGACCTGTATAAGATCCAGGTCCTCTGCTGACCCCTACGGCCAAAAGGTCTTGAGGCCGTATACCTTGTTGATCCAATAATTGAGCTATGAGTACATGCAACACTTCAGCGTGGGCATATTGTGCCTCATTCACCGACAAGGAAGAAACACAAATGCCCTGTTGGGATAATCCAACAGAGCATTGGGTGGTTGATGTCTCAATCAAAAGAATCATACCTAGGCCTCTAATCGAATACCAAAAAAGTATTCCAATACTTTTAGACGAAAGATATAATTGTACTTAGACTGAATCATGGAAGCTTGAGCAGCGTCCAACCTGGATTGAGCTTGACTATACTCAAAAGCATTCATCATACCCACTTCAAATCGTTCTCTGGCATAACGCAAAGATAGCGTTCTAGCTTCAAGCGTTTTTAAGGATGCTTGGTACGCGTTAAAGGTTCCTTCAACATCTGCGTATGCTTGGTTGACATTGGCTTCTAAATCAAGTGTTTGCTGGGCATATTGAAGCTGACTGCGCTCCAATTGAATCTTAGATCTTTTAATGGCGTTGTTCAATGAATTACCGTTAAATATGGGGATATTCATTTGCGCACCGTAGGAAATACCATCATTGGTCCATAATTGCTCTTGAAAACCAATTAATTGGCCTGTTAGGCGATCGTAGTTTTGATCAGAATAACGGGTATTGTAATTAACAAACATTCCCAGTGTAGGATATTTGGCCCCTTTGGCAATCTGTAGGTCCTTTTTGGCGATATCGACATTGGTTTCTGCCAACTTGATGTCGCCTCTAAATGACATCGCTTTTTCAAAAATCACTTTAGGATCGTTGTTGGCTATGTCACTGACCGGAAGAGGAATATCCCCATCTACAACGTCAAAGTTGACGTAATCTCTGATCTGTAGTAGTTGAGCCAAAGTAATTCGCCCCATAATCACTCTGTTTTGTGTCTCCACAAGCTGTTGTTGCTGACCTGCCAAAGTAGCTTCCAATTCAACTACATCTCCCTGTGGGATCACTCCAGAAGATTGAAGTACCGTAGCGCGTTCCAAATCCTTCTGAGTCACTGTTTTTTGGGCCTCTATGGTCTTTAATGTTTCCTTGGCGGAAACCACTTGTAAATAAGCGTTGACAATGTTCAAACGGATGTTGTCCTTTAAATTGTCAAGATTATAGGTCGCTGCTAAACGGGACATTTCAGCCCTTTGCAATCGATATACATTGCGCAATCCATCAAAGACTGTCAATGATGAACCTAAGTTACCCGATCCAGAAAAAATGGTGCTGGATACCAACGTATTGGTGGTAGGATCTAGGGCTAAACCCGTGTTTCCAGAAGCACTCATAGAACCGCTTAAATTGGGTAATAAACGCCCTATAGCATCCGACTTTTCGATCAAACTCTGCTCGTAATCCAATTCAAACTGAGCGATGCTTAAATTGTTTTTTTCTGCATAGGCAATGCACTCTTGTAAAGACCATTTCTTTACTTGAGCCTGAACCGTGGTAAGCGCACATACCAGAACAAAAAGTAGTTGGAATTTTTTCATGTTATATCGCATCACTAGTTGTCTGTTTTCTCTTCTTCAGCCTCATCACCTTTTTTGATAGGCTCTGTCTTGTTCCAAACCTTAACCTTGTCTTCAGCAGTTACCCCGGAAATAATTTCTACGTTGATCCCATCAGATATCCCGATCTCAATATCTCTGCGTTCAAATTTCTGATCACCGATTAAAACTTCCACATAAGGTTTATCCGTTTTGCGATCGAATTGCAACACTGCCTCAGGAAGTGATAAAACATCTACTTTTCGTTCGGTGACCAAAGTAGCGTTAGCTGAATACCCAGCGCGCACCAAAACATCTTCTTTGATGATGACGTCACCCTCGATCTTGAACTGAACGGCACCTTGTTCTTCAATCCCTTTGGGAGAAACAAATCTAAGGGTTGCATCCAACGTGGTTTTCTCCATGGCCCCTAGACTAATCGAAAGAGGCATGCCAATGGATAATTTATTCACTTCGCCTTCATCTACTTTACCTTCAAAAATCATCAGTGTCAAATCAGCAATCGTGGCGATGGTTGTACCTGCGTTAAAGTTGTTAGAAAGGATGACTTGGTCCCCTTCCTTGACGGGAATTTCCAATATAGTCCCGCTTACTGTTGCGCGAATATTGGTGTTTGAAGTAGCTGAACCACCAGCAGAACCTAACTTGATGATCTCATAATCCGATTTGGCATTTTCCAAATCCAAGCGCGCTTGATCAAAACGCAATTTTTGGGTGTTAAATTCCTGAGAGGAAATGACTTGTTTTTCAAACAGTTGTTTGTTGCGCGAAAACTCTATTTGCGCATTGGCAAAAGCTACTTCACTTGACTTAACACGCATACTAGCCTGGTTCATAGCTTGTTCATTAGGAACTACCTTGACCTTAGCAATTAAATCCCCAGCTTTAACCTTTTCCCCTTCTTTCAAATAAATCCGATCGATAATACCTGAGATCTGCGGCTTAATTTCTACTTCAACTTCAGGAACTACCTTACCTGTGGCGACTGTTTTTGTCTCAATAGTTTGAGGTGCTGGAGTTATCGTCTCGTAAATCACAGAGGATTTACTGTTGGACTTAATAAAAAATGCGGCAGCCCAAAGAATGCCGATCACTCCTAGGGATATTCCCGCGTACTTTACTACTTTTTTCATGGATTCAGGTTTGTTACTGTATTAAATTATTCTTCTCTTAATGCATCAATAGGTTTAATGCTGACCGCCCTCTGGGCTGGAATCATTCCGATTAATGTACCTAAAACAATCATAAGCGCCAATGCACCTAAGACATAACTGATGGGTACAGTTGGGTTAGCATAGGGAAAGTCACCTCCTTCAGTGAGGTTGCCCACTAAATTCAAGACCATAGCTCCCAATACAATGCCCAATACACCCGCGATTACTGTCAAGAAAACAGACTCCATAATGATCAGCATACGCACTTCCCCTGGGGTAGCCCCTAGAGCGCGTCGCACACCGATTTCACGGGTTCTTTCTTTTACAGAGATCAATAATATATTTCCGATTCCGATAACACCTGCCAAAATAGTAGCTAGTCCCACCACCAAAGACAAAAAGGTCATTCCTTGGGCAAAACCCATGATGCGGCCGAAAGCCTCCCCTAAATTAAACGAACCAAAAGCTCTTTCATCTTCAGGATCAACTCGATGTCTGTTTTTTAAAATCGTTTTTACCTGTTTTTCAACGGCGACTACGTCGGCATCATCATAAGCAGCTATCACAAAGTAACCCACGCGATCACCAGTGTTGTAGAGTTTTTGAAATGTAGTAAACGGTATATAAATATCACTGTCGTTATCAAAACTCACTCCATTTGAATACTTGTGAACCCCAACGACCTGGAAATACACATTGTCGATTCGAATAAAAGTACCAATAGGATTCACGTCCTTCTCGTATAGTTCAGATTGAGTTCGCTCACCAATGACACACACTTTTCGGCTGAGTTCAATGTCTTGGTCATTGATAAATCGACCACCGTCGTAAATCTTCTTGGTAGCAATTTTGGTGTAAATCGGGTAGTCTCCCAATACTGAATAGGTACCTGACTTTTGTCCGTGTACGGTTAAGGCAGGAGAACCTCCAAAAACACCTTGAGCATTACGCGGGGCGATGTGTTGAATTTCAGGGATTTTATTGGTCAATGCCGTGGCATCACCCAACCTTAACTCCAGACTCCTTCCTGTTTTAAATCCTTCAAAAGGTATGCTGGTGGATTGAGCCCACACAAACATGGAATTCATCGCCACGTCTTTGAATACCTTGTCAAAACCATTATCCAGACCTTTGGCGGCACCAGCCATCGCTATGTACACAAAAATACCCCACAAAACACCGATCACGGTGATGATGGTCCGGGTTTTATTTTTTCGAATAGACCCGAATATCTCTTGCCAGGTATTGGCATCTAATAAAAATCTAAAACTACTCATCCCTCAATGCTATAATTGGTTTGATATCCGCTGCTTTTTTAGCAGGAATATAACCGGCTATTCCACCAAAAATAATCAGGACAATGGTGGCCCCTATGGCCACACCCGTATCTACGTAGGGATTTTTGATGAAATAATCCTCTAGTGTTTCTCCTAGGGCGGTCAATATTGATATCCCGACCACCATACCGATAAAACCAGACAGCGTCGTGATGAAAATAGATTCGAATAAAATGGTGTTGATCACTTGACGAGGCGTGGCACCCAAAGCCTTACGGATCCCCAATTCCTTAGTGCGTTCTTTCACCACAAAAACCATAATATTGCTGATTCCAATAATTCCAGCAATGAGCGTTCCAATACTGAAAAAAGAAACTATAATTTGTAGAACCGTGGCAAATTGTTGGTTTTGCTTTAGCTGATCAGCCACATTTCTGATAAATATTCCATTGGGATCGCTGGGACTGATGTACTTTTTCTCTCGGATAAAGGTACCCAAACTCTTTTCAAAGGCCATCGCACCAGCATAACCAATCTCAGGTTTAAAGCCCACGATAATCTGATCTACCTTGTCGGTGTTTTTTTCGATTAACTGTGTGGTGGTGTATGGGGTGTAAATTAATCGCTCTTCATTATCCCCTCCCTCATCTTGAAAAACACCCACAACCTTGTAGGCAAGACCACCTACATCGATATATGCCCCTAAAGCGGAGGCTCCCTTGAACAAATCTTTTTCCACCATGCGGCCTATAACGGCATGTTTTGCTCGAGAGCGAATATCTTCCTGATTGATGTAACGACCAAACATGATGATGGTTTGCTCAGCAAACTGGTGAGCGGGCGCTACACCACGGATTGAATAGTTATTGGACTCATTGTTGTACTTCACTACAGCTCCTCGCGAGATTCTCGGAGTGACGTAAAGCAAAAACGGATCGAAGTTTTTTTCAATGTCCGCTAAGTCGCTGTTGTCAAATTCAATGCGACGCTCAGATTTATACCCTTTATAAGGTTTTGACGTACGGCCAGGAAATAGAAAAAAGGTATTGGTGGCATCGTCGTTGAAAAACTCGTTAAAGGTGTTTTTTAATCCATTGCCAAAACCAAACAGCACAACAAAAATCAATATTCCCAAAGCCACCGTAAATCCTGAGAGAAATGTTCTCAGTTTGTTTTTCAGGATGGTGTCAAATATCTCTTTCCAAAGATCTCTATTGAACATAGGCCGAGGCGCGTTTTTGGTTGACTTTTTTATCCTCGACGATAACCCCGTCTTTTAGGATAACAACACGTTTACACATTTCCGCAATGTCGGGCTCGTGGGTAACTACCAAAATAGTGTTTCCTTTGTCATTGATCTGCTGGATTAAATCCATTACCTCATAGGATGTTTTACTATCTAAAGCACCTGTGGGCTCGTCGGCCAACAATACTTTAGGCTCTGCAGCCATAGCACGGGCAATAGCCACACGTTGTTTCTGTCCCCCAGAAAGTTCACTGGGTAAATGGGTTGCCCAAGGTTTTAAACCAACTTGATCCAAATACTCCAAGGCCTTTTCGTTGCGGACTTTCCTAGATACCCTTTGGTAATAAAGCGGCAGAGCCACATTCTCCTGAGCCGTCTTGTAATTGATCAAATTAAACGATTGGAAAACAAACCCAAGGAATTTATTGCGGTATTGAGCTGCCTTTGTCTCATTCATGTTTTCGATGGGCACTCCGTCCAACACATAGGATCCTGTGTCCGCAACGTCCAACATACCCAGAATGTTGAGCAGGGTAGATTTGCCTGAGCCTGAAGAACCCATAATCGCCACCAGTTCACCTGCTTCTACATTAAAATTTATTCCCTTTAGTACATGAAGGGAGTTACTGCCCATTTGGTAGGACTTGTGAAGATCTTTAATCTCAATCATAATGATGCTTTAGCACTAGGTAATAGACGCGCTATTCGTGAAAATGTTACAGGAAACTCAAAATATATCTGGCTAATATAAGTTCCTCAGGATTGCAAGCTCTTTTTTTTCGATAACTTTAACTGTCTGTAGACGGCAAAAAAGACAGCCCCCACCAACAAATAGGGAATGGCCATCAGATAAACTATCCCGTCATTGATGCCTTTGGCCATAGAATTATCCGCTTCACTTTCCAGTACTGCCCGACACATAGCGCACTGAGCATCGACACTCTGGGTAGTAAAAACCAAGATGATCAAGCCGAAAATTAAACGATTTTTCATGCGTAGTAAGGAGCGATCATTAAATACACGACAACTCCGGTAACCGCCACATATAACCATACGGGAAAAGTGTATCTCGCCCACTTTTTGTGCGCTTCAAAATCTCTGAGATAAGTCTTAGAATAGGTCACCAAGACTAGGGGAATCACAGCAATAGAGAGCAATATGTGGCTGATTAAAATAAAATAGTAGGTGGCCTTAACCCAACCAATGCCCCCAAAAGGAGTTGGATCTGAGGTCATGTGATAGGCGATATACATCACTAAAAATAGCAATGAAAGAACAATAGCTGTGGTCATCAGACGTTCATGCAGCACCCTTTTTCCTTGTTTGATCGCCCAAACAGCCACGACCAAAACTAAAGCCGTTATCGCGTTAATGCCCGCATAAATAGGTGGCAGAAACGATAAAGGAGCTACATTGGGGATACGCACCATAAACAATATAGCCACCACTACTGGAATAGCCACAGAAGTGACCGCGATCAACGCTTTGATACTTTTCGAATTTAATGGTTGTTCCATGGATTTTCTTTAAGAAGTTTTTTGATGTCTTGAATTAACGGAATTAGTTGGGAGGTTTCCCCAAATTCATCAACCGGTGCATCTTCGGTGATAAATCCCCTGTAATAGATTATAGGATTCCCAAAATCATCGTTGCGAGAACGCAAATATCCTTGAGCATCCACCAAGGCAAATAAGCCTGCGTGTTCAAATCCACCAGGAGCTCCAGGCAACTGAGCCGCAAAGATGTTAAACCCCTCATTGGCCAATTGATAAACCTCCGCTTGAGGGCCATTGAGGAAATGCCAATCCGTGTCCGTAACTCCATAGCGTTCAGCATAGCCTTTTAACACCTCAGGTGTATCGTTCTCAGGGTCGATCGATATGGAAACAATAGAGACCGGTTCATCTCCGAAGGTGTCGTGGACTGTTTTGAGGTTGGTGCTCATCACTGGACATATCGTGGGACAGGAGGTAAAAAAAAAGTCAATGACATAAACACGACCCAACAGATCTTGATCAGTGATCAACAAACTATCTTGGTTGTAAAAAGCAAAGGGAGGCACCTTTCTTTTCGTTCCATTCAGCTCGATATACGACAGCGGTGTTCTGGCCAATAAATCCTCTTGCTCCACACCTCCATCGGTAGCTAACCTCGCTGATATCAGCGGAATAAATATCCAGGCAAAGGCAGCAACTAACAAGAGTAAAATCCAATAAGCCGGTTTGATTTTTTTCATTTATCTACCGTTGTTCTTTTTAAGGGCCATGCGGTACTCCGCGAGCAGGATTTTCACATCATCTACCATGTACTTGCTCAAATCGGCTACTGAGGTTGCGTCGTATCGCGGGAAAGGGTATTCTGAGTCATCGGAGGTTCGCCCGCGAACTAATTGATCCTTATCGATAATAAACACATAATTTGACCCGCCATCAGCATTTAGTTGATCCGTGGGGCTTAGAGATACAAACACTTCCTGAACTTGATCTTTTGTGGCGGGAAGGAAATACCAATGGCTTAAATCAACGAGCTCACCTAATTGATGCCTGAGCTCATCCACAACAGATTGTTCTGAAGGGTCAAAATACAACACCACTTGAAAATCCTTAAACTCGTGGAATCGCTTGTAAATCTTTTCATTCAGATTGGAAGAGAACGCCTTTTTTAAAGCGACTTGGCTCCCTAAAAACCCCAGAATAGTGATTTTGTTGTGCAGTTCGATTCCAGGAGCTTGAATCGGCTTAGGATTCACTACGGGTAAACGACCAAAATTGTTGATTCCAGAAGCAAAAAAAAGATAAGCCACCAGTGGAATGACAAAAAGTACAAATAGAACGAAACGCTTTTGAAATTGCTGCATACCACAAAAATAAAAAAGCGGCTCAAAACCGCTTTTATATGAATAGGGATTTATTTAAAAATTCCATTTTATAAACCCATTGGCATAGGTTTCGTAGACGTAATTTCCCTCAATCAATAATAAGGTAGTCAGGTAGGCGATCAAAAAGACTGCAGTCCAAACAACAGATCTTCTCAAACCAGTTTTTTCATCGCGTAAGTGCATAAAGTCCCAAGCGATGTAATAGGCTTTCACTAAGGTTAAACCGATAAATATCCAGTTTAATAGCCTCATGCCCAATAAAGGGGTCTTTACCAAAAATTCAGGTTTAGTAATACCTAACGCAACTTCTACGGCGGTAATTAAACTCAAGAAGATAAGGACACCCCAAATCTTTTGAACGTTGTTCTTGAAAGTAACCGCTCCGCGGAAAATCGATAGTTTATGTTCGTGTGCCATGTGAGATTGGAGCTAAATTATACCAAGTAAAAGAAGGTGAATACAAATACCCAAACTAGATCTACAAAGTGCCAGTACAGACCTACTTTTTCCACCATTTCGTAATGCTTTCTCTTTTCATAAGTACCCAAAAGCACATTAAAGAAAATAATTACATTGATGACCACCCCAGAAAAGACGTGGAAACCGTGGAACCCTGTAATAAAGAAAAAGAAATCGGCAAATAGACGGTGACCGTACTCATTGCGGATCAGATTAGCACCTTCAACTACGTGGAGTCCACCAGCTAACGCCTCGATGGAGGCATTTCTATCCAATATTGTTTTTGCTCCAGCCTCGTTGATAGTCTCTGTACGCACTAACACATTTTCGTGTGCGGCAAGTCCAGCTTGAACATCAGCAACTGTATAGCTAGGTAAAGCATCTTCATCTACAAACCATACACCGTTCTTGTTTAAATGCTGGGTGCGATCGGTTTCAGCTGCCGTAACAAAATCGTGAAGCGCTATTTGATGGCCAGTTTCCGCATCGACAAACTGTAGGATTCTACCTCCTTTGGTCTCAACAGCTCCGTATTCGCCTTTGATAAAAGTAGCCCATTCCCAGGCTTGAGAGCCCACGAAGATGGCTCCACCAACAATGGTAAGCAGCATATATAATGCCACTTTGGACTTTCGCAGATGATGACCAGCATCAACAGCTAAAACCATAGTAACCGATGACATGATCAAAATAAAGGTCATGAAAGCGACGTAGTACATCGGGTAGTTGCCATGAAAAAATGGAACGTGGGTGAATACCTGATCTGCAATCGGCCAAATTTCAATAAACTTGAATCTGGAAAATCCGTAAGAAACCAAAAATGCAGAAAAAGTAAGCGCATCGGAAAGGATGAAAAACCACATCATCATTTTCCCATAACTCGCGTTAAGAGGTTCATTTCCGCCGCCCCAAACTTTAGCAGGTTGGTGATTAGCTACCGCTGTCTCCATAAAAAGGATGAATTATATTAACGTTGACAAATTTACTTTTTTTTAATAACTGTGCCGAACCGATTTTAAAAAAAATAAAAAAACAAAAGCAAGTACAACCACAGAATATCTACAAAATGCCAAAAGGTAACACCTAGCTCAAAACCAAGCGTATTAGTTGGCGTGTAACGACCTTTAAGGTGTTGAATCAGGACTACCGCCAGAGATATCCAACCAGCAGCCAAGTGCACTAAGTGTACCGCGGCAATCAAGTAAACAAATGAAATCGTGACATTGCTGGTCGGACCAGTAAGGTAATAACCCATGCCAATCAACTGATTAAACCCGACAAATTGTAGGTACGCAAAAACTACACCCAACATCAAAGTTCCCAACAACATCCAGGTTACAGACTTGCCTTGACCTGAAAGCAACTGTTTTTTGGCCAGGATGAGCAATGCGCTGCTCAACATAATGACTGCAGCTGAATACCAAAATGCCGAGGGGATTTCAAAGCTTTCTAACCAATCTTTGCGGTTACTACTGACCACAAATGCGGATGTCCATCCAGCAAATCCCATCACCATACTGATGATCCCAAACCAGAGCATCATTTTTTTGGCCCTAATCTGTTTTTCCATTAATTCAGTGTCTTGACTCATATCCATCGATCTAAAACATAAATTACTTGTACAGCAGAAATATAAAAAACACTAGCCAACATCAATTTTTTGGCTGAGGCGGTGCTTCGGTCAAGAAATAATTGAACCCCATAATAACCCATAACCAATCCAAGGGAGGTAATCACCACCGCAGCATAAACAGACAACGATAGGGTTCCCGTAACACCAAAAACGGGTATGATGGCCACTAACAGCATCCAAATAATGTAGATTAAAATTAGTGCAGCCGACGTGGTATCCTTTTTTCTAGTAGGTAATAAGGCAAATCCTCCTCGTTGATAATCTTCATCCAACATCCAAGCCAATGCCCAGAAATGAGGAAACTGCCAAAAGAATTGAACCATAAACAAGGTGCCTGGTTCTATACCAAATGAATTAGTAGCTGCCACCCAACCC
>JALQVG010000094.1 GCA_023260435.1 Flavobacteriaceae bacterium
TGGAAAAAATGTCTTTTGTATCAAGAGAAACCGCCAATGCTGCTAATATTTTTAATGACATGTTGTCAGATAAAGATTGGCCTTTTTTCGCTTTGGCTAGTCAGCGTGATCGGATTGATTGGCATGGGGGTAACCCAAGTAAATTCTGACGTCGTGGGTTCGCAGCACCTGGAAGAAAAAAACATCCCTTGGAATGGGGTATCTGATACCATAACGCTAGACTTTAGGGGAAATAGTCAGTTTGATCTGTTGTGGGAAGATGCGTACTGGCATGATCAGCGCACATTGACTACCGGTTATGATCAAGAGGGAAATGAGCTGTTGGTCTCTAAAAAAATAAACCTAAGCCTCTCTCTATCCGATACAGACCAAATCAATGTTGCCGTGGCCAAAAAAGCTCGTGGACTAAGGCATAAAAGCGCCTTAGATCGCGCCAAAGCGATTGACTATTCTTGGTCACTAGCACCAGGTTCTTTGATACTTTCAGATTACTTCACCACAGAGACTAGCTGGAAAAATAAAGGCCAATCCATAAAGATTGGCCTAGCATTACCCAAAGGAACTTTGGTAAAATTGAATGAACGTTCAGCACAAGGTCTAGAACACTATTGGCAACTTACAGGGGATCGCTTCGAAAACAACCACCTATGGGTCGTTGAAGGTCAAGATAAGCTCCTCTGCTTAGATTGTCAATAATCAACTATTCCAAGGTAGCCAAGTAGCGCTCGGCATCGAGCGCTGCCATACATCCAGTACCGGCAGCTGTAATGGCTTGTCGGTACTCTTTGTCTTGAACATCTCCTGCGGCAAATACTCCGGGTTTGTTGGTTTTGGTCGATTTTCCATGAGTGATTAAATACCCTGTCTCATCCATCTCCAATTGCCCTTTGAATATATCGGTATTGGGTTTGTGTCCTATAGCTACAAATAATCCGGTCACCGAAATAACTTCCTCTTGACCTGTTTGGTTGTTGACGATTCTCAATCCCTCAACGACCTGTTCTCCCAAAACCTCAGCGACTTCTGTGTTGTATCTAATCTCAATATTGGGAAGATTTTTCACCCGGTGTTGCATGGCTTTTGAGGCGCGCATTTCCTCTTTGCGCACAAGCATAGTCACTTTTTTACAGATATTGGCCAAATAGGAGGCCTCTTCCGCCGCGGTATCACCCGCACCGACAATCGCCACTTCCTGTCCTTTATAGAAAAATCCATCACAAACTGCACAGGCAGAAACACCCCCTCCTTTAAGTCTTTCTTCACTGGGTAATCCAAGATACTTGGCCGTAGCTCCCGTGGAAATAATGATTGTTTTTGCCTCGATGTGTTTAGCGCCATCCACCACTACACGGTGCATGCCACCAGCCTTTTCAGCAAAAACCACCTCAGTAACCATACCTATACGCACCTCTGTGCCAAATCTTTCTGCTTGTTGCTGTAACTGAACCATCATGGTTGGTCCATCTACCCCATCGGGGTATCCGGGGAAATTATCCACCTCGGTAGTTGTGGTCAATTGACCGCCGGGCTCCATACCCGTATACAGTACCGGTTTCATATCTGCTCTAGCCGCATAAATAGCGGCGGTGTATCCAGCTGGTCCTGAACCAATAATCAATGTAGTTAATTGCTCTACTTCTTGTGACATATACGTAAAATTTAAAACACAAACTTACCTAATCTACCCACTGTCTTTGGGCTTAGTTATCAAAAGTTATTCGCAATCACACGACAACCAAAACCAAAAAAAAAAGCCCGAAGGCTTATTTTTTTGGCTACACTTTTTCGCCCTTCATCATTTTATGCCAATACAAATACGGCAACATATATTTCTTGAGCATCCATAACCTCCAATGTTCTTTAGCGGAGTTAAACACCAACATCTGTTTCAGTTGCGGATCTGGCGTGAAATTGTTTTGATAATCAAACTCTGCCAAAACCATCTTACCATAGCCAGTGACTAAAGGACAAGAAGAATATCCGTTATAGGAGGCGTTCATCTCTGTTTCCCGTTTGATCAAACGTGTGATGTTATCGACTACAATAGGAACTTGTTTCCTGATCGCCGCACCTGTCTTGGCTGTGGGCAACGCAGCTACGTCACCCAAACCAAAAATATTGGCGTATTTGTTGTGTTGCATACTGTTGATGTTGACGTCTAACCAACCACCTGCATTGACCAAATCAGAGGATTTCACAAATGCAGGAGCCGTTTGGGGAGGGGCCGTATGCATAAAATCAAAGGGTATGGCCAACAAATCTCCTTCCATATAACTACCCGGAGTTTGGGTGGTCAACGCTGATTTTTGAGATTCATCCCCCATAAACTGGAAATAAGCCACTTTTTTTGCTCCGTCAATTTTTACAGGATTGTGCAGTGGTTTAAAATCAACTCGGTATCTCTTTATCACTTGCATCAAAGTTTCTTTGACTACCTGAACACCAAAGATGACAGAACCCGGAGTAGCAAAAACCACATGACTCTTAGAGGCCAATCCGTGTTTTCTCAGATAATCTGCCGCCAAATACATAATTTTCTGTGGAGCTCCACCGCATTTAATGGGTGTGTTGGGTTGGGTGAATAAAGCAGTACCCCCTTTAAAGTTTTTTAATTGATGCCAAACATGCTTAGGATCTGTGTAATTACTACAGACAACCCCGCTATCCATGGCTTCTTTGAGCCCTTCAATCATCTCTGGGGCCATCACTAAACCAGGAGCAACTACCAGATAATCATAAGAAATGGATCCAGAATTTTCTGTAGTGATCCTGTTTTGATCCGCTTGAAAACTGATCACTTTGTCTTTAATCCAATGAGCATTGGCTGGGATTAAACCCTTCATGGGTTTCGCTGTTTTGTCAAAATCATACGTTCCAGCGCCAACAAGCGTCCAAGCTGGTTGATAGTAATGGGTATCTGCCGGCTCAACTATTCCCACATCTAAAGAAGGATCTTTTTTCAACAACTGAGCCGCGGTCATGATCCCGGCTGTTCCGCCTCCGATCACTAAAATTTGGTGGTGTGTTTTCATAAGGTTGATTTAGTACATCATTAAATATAGATCATTGTATGTATTTCAAACGTAACATGAGTAACAAATGAGGAATTTCACCAAAAAAAAACAAGAACAAACAAAAACTTGTTTTAAGTTTAGTTGAAAGATGTAACGAAACAGACGAAAACAAAAAAGCCAAGCAAATGCTTGGCTTTTTTTTGGTCGGGATGACAGGATTTGAACCTGCGACCACACGCCCCCCAGACGTGTACGCTACCGGACTGCGCTACATCCCGATTTCCATAAAGTGGGGCAAAAATACTACTTTTTTTAAGTGAACCAAGGAATATCTACCACAATTAAGGATCAGGGACCGACCATGAAAAAAGAATTGTACTTTAGGGTTTTGCATGACTGCCCTATGGAACAAGAAAAATTATCAGCGCTATTCAACGGTTTAAAACAGGCTCAATATCAGGTTGGCGCCTATAGTTACACTAACCGAATAAAGCAATTAAAACAATTAAAAACCGCATTGGCCCATACGTATAGATCACGTATACATCAAGCGTTACAGGATGATTTTGGCAAGCCGAGTACTGAGGTTGATCTCACTGAATTATACCCGGTTATCGGTGAAATTGACCAAGCCTGCCATCACTTAAAAAAGTGGATGTCCCCGACGCGTGTGCACACACCCATTTCTATTTGGGGATCAACTTCTTATTACATCCAGGAACCAAAAGGAGTCTGTTTAATTATGTCTCCATGGAATTATCCAGTTAATTTAGTCTTTAGCCCACTGGTCAGTGCCCTGGCTGCAGGGAATACTGTGATGGTAAAACCCTCAGAACATTCACCAAAAACCAGTGCCCTTGTCGCCGAAATCATCGAATCCATTTGGCCAGAAAATCACGTTGCCGTAGTCCAAGGCGGCATCGAAGTGGCCTCTAACTTGCTGGAATTCCCCTGGAACCATATCCACTTTACCGGCGCTCCGAGTATTGGCAAAATTGTGATGGCAGCTGCCTCTAAACACTTGAGTTCAGTAACCCTGGAGCTTGGCGGTCAATCGCCTTTAATCATTGATCAAACCGCTGATGTGGCCGATTGCGCCCAAAAACTGGCCTGGAGTAAATGGATCAATGCGGGACAAACTTGTATCGCGCCAAATCACGTATGGGTTCATCGTTCAAAATACACGGAGTTGATTGAGGCCTTAAAAGGTCAGATTAACGCCCATTACCAAAATACCACTCAGAGAGGTGACAGCTACTGTCAAATTGTAAATCAGAAGCACTTTGACCGTTTATCACAGGCGTTAAACGAGACTGTTTCCGGTGGTGGAGAAATCGTTTTAGGAGGAACAACCATTGCGGAAGATCGCTACATAGCTCCCACGGTAGTGGTCGACTCACCACAGGACAGCCGCTTGATGAACGAGGAAATATTTGGTCCCATTCTACCCGTACTCCTGTTTGACGACGTACAGGAAGTGATTGAAGACTTGAAGACCAAAGAAAAACCATTGGCCCTGTATTTCTTTTCCAAAAACAAGAACAACATCGATCAAGTACTCAAGTACACACGGGCTGGAAGCACATGTATCAACCATGCTGTAGTTCAATACGCCAACGGTCACCTGCCTTTTGGAGGCAGCAACAACAGTGGTTTAGGTAAAAGTCATGGTGTTTTTGGATTCCAAGAATTTTCTAACCAAAGATCCGTGGTAAAAACCTGGAACAACGGGTTACTTCGCTTGGTATTCCCACCTTACACCCCGCTAAAACAGAAGCTTGCCCAGTGGTCCATCAAATGGCTATAAACCGTAAATCTTAGGGTCGGGGCGTCACTCTATAGACGCCTTTTGATTCAACACCGATGTAGAAAGCACCATCAGGACCTTGAACTACACTGCGCACCCGACCTATATCGGCCAATAACTTTAGGCGGCCGACCACTTTGTCCCCATCCATATCGAGGTATTCTAAATACTGGAAGGACAATGAACCCACTAAAAGATCCCCTTTCCACTCTGGGAATAAGGGACTGTCTATGTAGCACAAACTTGATGGAGCAATGGAGGGAACCCAATAATAGATCGGTTGCTCCATACCCACCTCCTCGGTTTTATCGGTGATCGGTGTACCGCTGTAATTGATTCCATAGGTAATCACTGGCCAACCGTAGTTGGCCCCTTTACGCACTATATTTAATTCATCACCACCTCTAGGCCCGTGCTCTGTATTCCACAATTCTTTTCGTTCAGGATGAAAGATCAATCCTTGAGGATTTCTGTGTCCAAAGGAATAAATCGCTTGTTTGGCCCCTGGCACACCGAACAGTGGATTGTCCTTAGGAATACTTCCATCTTCGTTTAATCGATAAATCTTTCCTCCATCTTTGGACGTGTCCTGGGGATTAATGTCCTGCTCACCGCGTTCACCGATGGAAAAATAAACTTTGCCTTTCCCATCCAAATAGATTCGAGAGCCAAAGTGTTGCCCTTTAGTCGTATTGGGCGTGGCCTTGTACAATGTCTTCACATCAACCAATTGGTCGTTTTCCAACCGAGCACGAACTAGAGCCGTATGCGCTCCATTGCCTCCTTCGGGGGAGGAAAGAGTCATGAAAATCAATGAGTTTTTTTGAAACTCTGGATGTACTGCTATGTCAAGTAGACCGCCTTGACCTCTGGAATACACCTCTGGTACACCGGAAATTTCCACCTTATTCGATCCGTCAAACCGGTAGAGAACGCCGCTTCGATCTGTGATCAGCAAATCGCCGTTGGGTAAAAAAGCCAATCCCCATGGAGTTTCTACTCCCGTTACATAAGGAGTAGCCATCACGGGATCAATATCAGGAATGGTTACCTGATTGGGTTTGTCCTGAGCACAACTAATGAGTATACCACCAAAAAAGAAACCGAACAATACACCTATTCTCATGAGATTATTTTTGTTTAAATATAGGAAGAAAACCACTGTAAATTAATCGGAATGTCTATATTTGCCGACCTCGGGGTGTAGCGTAGCCCGGTTATCGCGCCGCGTTTGGGACGCGGAGGCCGCAGGTTCGAATCCTGCCACCCCGACCAAAATCTCCAATATCAGGGGATTAACTCAAAAAAAACCTGTACGATTGTACAGGTTTTTTTTTATGCTTCATATCAGAATAAATCCTCCAAAATACCGGCAAGTCTGACACCCGCCCATAAAAGTCGCTGGGTGACTACTTCTTTGTATTCATAGGTGTATTCGTAATATAGATTGGCCTCCGCAGGAGTTTTTTCGTAGAGTACCGCTGCGATTTCTTGCGACTCTTCCACCCAATCCAATAAGGAACTACGTTGCAACATTCGAACTTGTGCTTTAGTTATCCGGGGCAAATCTTGAGTCCATTCACTATACGACAAATCAAAATAATCGATCACTTCTGAATCCCAAACTCGATGTAGGTTTGAGTTGCGACCGAACCATTTTAGTTTGATGTCATTTCCCCCTTTATCCTCGGCCCTACCTATGTGCATGGGCTGGTGGAGATCTCCCACCAAGTGTACCAGCATCTTTAAGGCAAACTGTCGGTCATCCTTAGGGAGCTTGGCATCTTTGATTTGGGCCACACAGCGATTAATGCCCTGTACTAAATCCCCTTGAACCGACGCTTTTGCAGCATCATAGTCAGCGGTCAAGGGCATGTTGATGTAATGCCAGGGATCGTATGACTTAAATCGTTCATCAGATTTTATTTCGTCTGCGTACGTGGATACCCAAGCCAGCGAATGACCATCCAATAGTTCTTCTATGTTTTTTTGCGCTTTTTTGCTTAAATGTCGCGTAGCTACCGCGCCGACTACCCTATGCCCTGTTTGACCCCAATCATCTGTGTTGGATGTGGGTATAGAGGATGAAAAAAGACTGAATGGGAATGCTAAAACAAGGATAAATTGGGTAAAAAGATTCATGTAAAAAAATTTTTTGCTAAAGATAGAACAGTTCGTGTCGCATACGGATTTTCACAGGTTAAATTTTTGCGTACTTGTCTGGGGAAAAAATGTATTTTTAAGTTATGATATCGCACAAATTCTCCGGTCTATTAGGCCTTATATTCCTACTGCTCAGTCAGTGGACTTTAGCCCAAAACACACAAAAAGTAACCGTATTTAAAATTGACCAACCCATTGTTTTGGATGGACTTATCGATGAAGATGTTTGGAAAAAGGCGGAGAGTGCACAAAATTTCTATCAATACTTCCCCACTGACTCACTCCATGCAGCCTACGATACCAAAATTTCGTTCCTCTATGACGACGCCAATTTATATATTGCTTTAGAAGTTACAACTCCTGGGGACAACTACGTTATTCCCTCCCTAAAACGCGATTACAGAGCGGGCAACAACGATAACATATCCTTGGTATTTGACACGTTCAACGATGGAATCAATGCCTATTTGTTCGGTGTCAACCCATTGGGTGTGATGCGTGAAGCGCTGATTGCTGGAGGAGGAAACGATCTGCGAAACTTTACCACCAGTTGGGATGTTAAATGGCGTTCAGAGATTCACCTGAAAGAAAAGGGCTATTACGGAGAAATCATCATCCCGTTGAACTCACTTAAATTCAAGCCGGGAAGCCAAGTATGGAGATTTAATTCTTACCGATTTGACATGCAATCGGGTGAGACAACCACCTGGGCCAATATTCCCCAAAACCAACAAATCTTTGGATTGGCCTTCATGGGTGATTTGGTTTTTGAATACCCCTTAGGTCAATCGAGAACTCCCCTAGCTATTGTTCCTTTTGTCAATGGAATTGCTGAAAAGGGAGCGGATTTTGGCCGTGGACAAACGGTAAGCGTTGGTGCAGATGCCAAAATCCCACTGGGAAACAGCATGAATTTGGACCTGACATATCGCCCAGATTTTTCCAATGTGGAAATAGATGATCAAGTAACTAACCTCACTAGATTTGAGTTATTGATGCCTGAAAGACGGCAGTTTTTCATCGACAACAATGATCTGTTTGGCAATTACGGCAACAGTCAAGATGTCAATCCCTTTTTCTCCAGACGTATAGGACTGGCCAAAGATCAAGATGGCAATACCATTGAAAACAAAATCAATACTGGTGCCCGGTTTTCTGGGAACCTATCTAATGGTTGGCGATTGGGATTGTTGCACATTCAGACTGAAGCGGATCAAGAAAATGAAATAAGCGGTAATAACAACTCTGTATTTGCGTTGCAAAAACAAGTATTTGCCCGCTCGAGCATCAGCTTGATTGCCGTACAAAGAGCTACCATCTCCGGGGATGAATTTACCGAGGAAGCGGACAGATACAACCGAGTGATCGGGTTAGATTACAACTTAGCGTCTGAGGACAATAAATGGACGGGGAAATTTTATTACATCCATACTGAAAGTCCTGAAATTGGTCCTCATTCAGGAGCCGCTGGTGGAAATCTGGAGTATTTGACCAAAAATTTTGGCGCCGGACTGCGTGTTTCTTATGTTGGCGAGGATTACCGCGCTGATTTAGGGTATACGCGTAGGTATGATTTTTTGGTGGTTAGACCCTATATTCAGTACAATATTTGGCCACAAAAAGGGGCCTTCAACCGACATGAAATAAGATTTAGCCCCAATAAATTGTGGCGCCCAGGTATGGATTACCAAAATACAGACCGCAACACTTCTCTTTCTTGGGAAGCTTCCATGAATGATTTGAGCAAATGGCAGATTCGCGCCACCCAGCGCTATACCTATTTAACCGACGACTTTAACCCTACAGGGAACGACGAAAATTTGCCGATTCCGGCACAAACAGGTCACACGTACACCGAGGTTGAGTTGGAGTATCAATCAGACCCTAGAAAATCTTTATTTTACACACTAAAACCCAGTAGCGGTGAATTTTACAACGGCTGGCGCAATGCACTACAAGCGAGAATATCTCTGCGCATGCAACCCAAAACAACAATCAGTGTACAAACGGAGTACAATCAATTATTATTCCCCCAACCCTATGGAGATGCCACATTGTTTTTTATCAGTCCCAAATTGGACTATACATTTTCAAAATCGGTATTTTGGTCTGCCACTGCTCAATACAACAACAGCGGTGATTATTTAGGGGTAAATGCGCGATTGCAATGGAGGTTTGCTCCGCTGTCAGACTTATTTGTCGTGTACAACGATCAATATCAATGGACTGACTGGTTACCCAAGTACCGATCAATCAACCTAAAACTAAGTTATTGGCTCAACATATAAATTTTCCTCATCAACACATCAGCGCATTCAAAACGCTTTGCTTTGACCTAGACGGAACTTTACTGGCTTTAAAATCTCATATGACACCTAAAGCCTATGACTTTTTAGGCAATCTTAAAAGCAAACACCAACTTTTGCTTTGTTCTGCGAGAATTCCTTCAGGCATGCGTTACCACCAGGAATCTATCGGTATTCTTGGGGCGCCTATGCTGTGCTACAACGGGGCTTTATTACTTGAAGGAGAACAAGTCGTGTACAGCAAAACAATCGCTAAATCAGCCTTGGAAACCATTAGTTTACTTCTTGACCATCTGAATGTCGATTGGGGGCTGTACGCTTTTGACCAATGGTGGGTATCCAAGGACAGTGAACGGGTACAGAAAGAGCGGTATAACACCCAGACAGAACCACTTTGGGGAGAAACCCGATCCACCATAAAACGACTGGTAGATGAATTTGGCGGGGTCCATAAAATCATGTTGATGGGCGATAAAAATAATATGGATTTGGCCATGGAGGCACTAGCGCCTTTGCAGGGTGATTCATTGGTGTTTTTTCGATCCAACGACACCTTGATTGAGATCGCCCCATCGGGAGTAGGAAAAAAGGAAGGAGTGACCCAACTTTTAGGAGACCACGGTCTTTTAGACGCGATGGCCTTTGGAGATAATGACAACGACATCGCCTTGTTAGACGCATCTGGTTGGGGTGTAGCTGTTCAAAATGCCAAACCGCTGGTCAAGTCAATCGCTGACGCTGTAACCCCGCTGAGTTGTGCTGATGATGGCGTAATCGACTACTTGAATATGTGTTATGGACAATAAACTAACTCCGATAATTACAGAAGACACACTCGTATTAGGGCTGATTGCTGCCTGTTTGGGTTTTGTGTTTTTTACGCAACAGATAAAAAAACCCTTTTGGACTAGATTTTACAGCATAGTTCCGCCTGTGCTTATGTGTTATTTATTGCCTGCCCTGCTCAGAAGCACCGGGATCATCAGCGATGAATTCAGCGGACTTTACCACATCACTAGTCAATATTTACTCCCAGCAGCTTTGGTATTGATGACCTTAAGCATGGACTTAAAAGCGATTATTCAATTAGGACCCAAAGCACTTATCATGTTTTTAACGGGTTCATTGGGAATTGTTCTTGGTGGCCCGATTGCGTTGTTAATCGTCTCTTGGTTCAACCCATCATGGACAGCGGGGGTTGGTTTTGACGCTATTTGGCGAGGACTATCCACCATTGCCGGTAGTTGGATTGGCGGTGGGGCCAATCAAGCGGCCATGCTCGAAGTATTTCAATACAACCCAGAAAAATACGGAGGCATGGTATTAGTCGATATCGTCGTGGCCAATATCTGGTTGGCCCTATTGCTTTTGGGGGTGGGCAGAAAAGAACAGATCAATCGGTGGTTAAAAGCGGATAATTCTTCCATTACAGAACTGCAGGAAAAAGTAGGGAAATTCACCCAAAGCATCACCAGGGTACCCAGCCTAAACGACTATATGGCCATTTTAGCGATCAGTTTTGTCTCTGTGGGATTGGGACATGCACTAGGTGGATGGTTATCCCGATGGGCATTAGGTTTTGAGGTAGTTGCCCAGAGTACTGGATTTTTATCCTTTCTCAGTTCTTCATTTTTTTGGATGGTTGTCGTGGTCACACTGTTGGGTATGTTTTACTCAACTACTTCACTGAAAAACTACGAAGGGGCAGGAGCAAGTAAAATAGGGAGTGTTTTCGTTTATTTGTTAGTGGCCTCTATAGGAATGAAAATGGATTTAGGTGCAGTTATCGACCAGCCAGGTCTCATTGCCATCGGTTTTATTTGGATGCTCATACACGCAGGATTAATGATCTTAGTAGCTAAATGGATTAAGGCTCCTTATTTCTTCTTGGCTGTGGGGAGCCAGGCCAATGTGGGAGGTGCCGCATCAGCACCCATTATCGCCGCTGAATTTCACCCTGCACTGAGTTCTGTGGGTGTGATTCTGGCAGTTTTTGGCTATGCAGTGGGTACTGCTGGTGCGTTGATTTGTGCCTACTTAATGGAAATCGCCTCAACGCTCACCTAAAATTCCATCATTTTCTGTTTCTTTGCCCACAAATTGAGTGATATGAAAAAAATAATGCTTCTGTGCGCCGCAGTTTTACTAGGCGTTTCTTGTTCTAGTGACGCCAACCAATCCTTGTTGAGAGGAAATATTCGCGGCATCAAAAAAGGGACTCTTTACTTGCAACAAATAGTGGATACCACAGTGGTTGTCCTTGACTCTGTTGTTTTTTCGGGAGACGGTCAATTTGAATTTAATCCAGAAGTTACTGAGCCTAGTCTTTACTATCTATACTTGGATCGCAAAGATGAAAATCCGTACAACGATCGATTACCTATATTTTTAGAAGACAGTAAAATTCAAGTGGATGCTGCCTGGGATACATTTGCCGTTACCGCTAAAGTAAGTGGATCAAAAACCCATGATCAATACACCGAATTTCAACAAATGATGTCAAAATTCAATCAGCAAAACCTGGCCTTGATGCAACAAGCCATGGCTATGGATCCGAAAACCCAGCAAAAGGCTATGGATTCACTATTGGATAAAAACAATAAGAATGAACTCAGAAGATACCTTTTTGCCATCAACTTCGCGTTAAATAACAGAAATTCAGTCATCGCCCCATATGTAGCTGTTGTTGAGATTCCTGAGGCTAGCCCCGTATTTTTGGATTCTATTTACCGATCGTTACCCACAGATGTAGCGCAAACTTCTTACGGCAGGGCATTGGAAGCACTACTTCAAAATTCAACCAAATAAAAAGCGTATCTTTGCCAAAAATTTTGACCTATGGCCAGTATTAAAGACTTAAAAAAAGATGTAAACTATGTATTAGGCGACTTAATTGAAGCGGTATACATTTGGGAGGGCATCAACAAAAAATACGACTCAAAAGAAGCTCAATCCATCATCGATGAGGCAATCAGCTCTTTTGATCAATTGATCGAGCAGATCAACGACAAAAAAGTAGAAAACAGAGGGAAACACTTGCGTGCGGTTAAGGGTCAATTAGAGACCGTAGCACAAGGTTTGGTGGCTAAAATCAACACACTCTCCTAACTTCTTAAGCTAGACTCATCCAAGTGATGAGCGTACTGCTCAAAAATAATGCGAAACCAGGCCGTATACAGGTCTGGTTTTTTTTGTAGGTCATTTTTGATCCATTCTAGAGACTTCCATGACCAGTCAGCCACTTCTTCTCGGTTGATCACAGGTACCCCATCGTACCTACCCACCACTACATGATCCAGTTCGTGCTCTGTGAGTCCGTTGTCAAAAGAGGCTTTGTAGATAAAATGAAACAGCGGCGTCAACTCAGTATCAAAACCCATTTCTTCATAAAGTCTCCTATGGGCTGCAGCTAAAGTTGTTTCTCCTTCCCTTTGGTGGGAACAACAGGTATTGGTCCAGAGTCCGGGTGAGTGATATTTTTCATGGGCGCGTTGCTGTAACATGATCTCGCCTTGACTATTCGTAATAAACACAGAAAATGCACGGTGGAGTACTCCCTTTTGATGCGCTTCTAACTTACCCATCAACCCAATTGGTTCATCGTCTGTATTGACCAAAATTACTTGTTCCTCTGTCATGAGGTAAAAATAAGGGATTTGCCTATAACGTTCGGTGCATCCCTTTATTTTGATGTATTTTTGTCAAAAATTTTACGCCATGAGCCTACAAAAAGAGCTCCTCAAACGACGCACTTTTGGAATTATCTCCCACCCTGACGCGGGAAAGACTACCCTTACTGAGAAATTATTGCTTTTTGGTGGGGCTATTCAGGAGGCTGGAGCCGTAAAAAACAACAAGATAAAAAAAGGGGCTACAAGCGACTTTATGGAAATCGAGCGTCAACGCGGAATTTCGGTAGCCACTTCTGTGTTGGCCTTTTACTACAAGGACAAAAAAATTAATATCCTCGACACCCCAGGGCACAAGGATTTTGCTGAGGATACCTTTAGGACACTCACTGCCGTAGACTCAGTGATTGTGGTCATTGATGTGGCCAAGGGGGTTGAAGAGCAAACTGAAAAGCTGGTAGAGGTCTGCCGCATGAGGCAAATACCTATGATTGTCTTTATCAATAAATTGGATAGAGAGGGTAAAGATGCCTTTGACCTATTGGATGAAGTGGAACAAAAATTAGGACTCCATGTGAGTTTGATGAGTTTCCCTATTGGAATGGGTTATGACTTTAAAGGCATCTATAACATTTGGGAAAAAAACATCAACTTATTCAGTGGTGATCCCAAGAAAAATATAGAAGACACCATTGCTTTCGACAACATCGACAGTCCAGAACTGGAAAAAATCATCGGCGCTCGGCAAGCTGGTCTGCTCAGAGATAACTTGGAACTAATCGATGGAGTATATCCGTCATTTGACCGCCAAGCCTACCTAAACGGGACACAACAACCCGTGTTTTTTGGATCTGCACTGAACAACTTTGGAGTGCGTGAACTCTTGGACTGTTTTATTGAAATAGCCCCCTCTCCCCGACCAAAAAAGGCAGAAGAGCGTTTGGTAGAACCTTCGGAATCACAAATGACTGGGTTTGTTTTTAAAATCCACGCCAACATGGATCCCAAACACCGAGACCGATTGGCCTTTATCAAAATCGTCTCAGGTACTTTTGAACGCAATAAACCTTACCTGCATGTCCGCCAGGACAAAAAAATGAAATTCTCTAGCCCCAATGCGTTCTTTGCGGAGAAAAAGGAAATTATTGATATCTCCTATCCCGGAGACATCGTAGGAATTCACGACACCGGAAATTTTAAAATCGGGGATACCCTGACAGAGAATGAAGTATTGCACTACAAAGGAATTCCCAGTTTCTCTCCTGAGCACTTTAGGTACATCAACAATGCCGATCCATTAAAGTCCAAACAACTCTTTAAAGGGATCGATCAATTGATGGATGAGGGTGTAGCTCAGTTGTTCACCTTGGAACTCAATGGACGAAAAGTCATCGGTACGGTAGGTGCCCTGCAGTATGAAGTCATCCAATACCGATTGCAGCACGAATATGGCGCCTCGTGTACCTATGAACCTTTTCCTGTGTATAAAGCCTGTTGGGTAGAGGCTACTGACCCCAAAAATCCTGAGTTTAAGGAATTTTTGCGCATTAAACAGAAATTCATGGCCAAAGACAAAAAAAACCAGCTAGTCTTTTTGGCAGACTCGGCCTTTTCACTCCAGATGACCATAGAAAAATACCCGTCCGTCAAACTGCATTTTACTTCAGAATGGGATGAGTAATCAAAAAAAAACCACAACTGATCGTTGTGGTTTTTTTTGTTATGCTTGTCCTGGAGGACCAAAATTAAGCGGGATGTGAGGTTGAACATCCTCTTTGATTGACCCGTGGGTCGATTCAAACTTATGGATGTTTTCACCCAATGCCTTTAAAAACCTTTTAGCATGCTCAGGTGTCAGTACAATTCTACTGCGCACTTTCGCTTTAGGTGCTCCGGGCATTAAGGTAATGAAGTCAACCACAAACTCTGAAGACGAGTGATTGATGACCGCCAAGTTGGAATAGATCCCCTCAGCGGTTTTTTCATCAAGCTCAATATTGATCTGATTTTGACTCATTAGGAAAATTTCAATTCTTCTTTACGGGCCAATAGTTGATCGTACTCATCCTGTGCGCCTACAATGATTTTGTCATAGGAACGAAGACCTGTACCTGCTGGGATCTTATGCCCAACGATCACGTTTTCTTTCAATCCATCAAGACCATCAATTTTACCGCTCACAGCAGCTTCGTTCAACACCTTAGTTGTTTCCTGGAAGGAAGCCGCTGAGATGAATGATTTAGTTTGAAGTGAGGCACGAGTAATACCTTGTAGGATCGGCGTAGCTACAGCAGCCATAGCATCACGTGCTACCACGAGTTGCTTGTCTTCGCGTTTCAACAGAGAGTTTTCGTCTCTTAGTTCGCGTGCTGTAACGATCTGACCAGGCTTCAAATTCACAGAATCTCCCGCATCTTCCACGACTTTCTTGCCGTAAATAGCGTCGTTTTCTTTGATAAAGTCACTCTTGTGTACCAACTGATCTTCAAGGAATAACGTATCTCCAGAATCTAAGATCTGTACTTTACGCATCATCTGACGCACCACTACTTCAAAGTGCTTATCGTTGATTTTAACCCCTTGTAAACGGTATACCTCTTGTACTTCGTTTACCAAATACTGTTGTACCGCAGATGGTCCTTTGATCGCTAAGATATCCTCAGGAGTAATAGAACCGTCAGAAAGTGGCATACCAGCGCGTACGTAGTCGTTCTCTTGAACCAAAATCTGGTTGGAGAGTTTTACTAGATAACGCTTAACCTCCCCAAGCTTAGATTCAACAATGATCTCGCGATTACCACGTTTAATCTTGCCAAACGACACTACACCGTCAATTTCAGAAACCACGGCAGGGTTCGATGGATTACGCGCTTCAAATAATTCAGTCACACGTGGAAGACCTCCGGTAATATCCCCTGCTTTAGCAGATTTTCTAGGGATTTTCACCAAAATCTTACCTTCAGTAATTTTATCTGAATCGTTGACCATCAAGTGAGAACCAACCGGTAAGTTGTACGAACGCAATACCTCGTCTTTGTTGTTTTTAATCAACAGCGTAGGAATTAAGTTCTTGTTTCTGGACTCGATGATTACTTTTTCTTGGAAACCTGTTTGTTCATCGATTTCGACTTGGTACGTAACCCCTTGTTCGATCTCTTGGTAAGAGATTTTACCGGTGAATTCAGAGACAATAACTCCGTTGTATGGATCCCAAGAACAGATCGTCTGACCTGATTCAACACGTTGGCCGTCTTTGACGAACAAGTGAGAACCGTAAGGGATATTGTTGGTGCTCAAGGTTATTCCTGTATTGGCATCAACGATCTTGATTTCAGTGGTACGAGAGATCACGATATCGACAGATTTGCCTTCGTTGTCCTCTCCTTTAACTGTTCTTAGATCTTCAATTTCCGCAATACCTGGGAATTTAACGCTTAGCTTGTTGTCTTCAGAGATGTTACCTGCGATACCACCCACGTGGAAGGTTCTCAAGGTCAACTGTGTACCTGGCTCACCAATAGATTGGGCGGCGACTACACCTACTGCTTCCCCTTTCTGAACCATTTTCTGAGTAGAAAGGTTACGGCCGTAACACTTGGCACAAATACCTTGTTCTGCCTCACAAGTCAATGCGGAACGCACTTCAACTCGTTCGATCGGAGAAGCCTCAATACGCTTGACGTCTTGTTCAGAAATTTCTTGTCCAGCGCGAAGCAACAATTCTTCATTGAGTGGGTTGTAAACATCTTGTAGTGAGACACGTCCTAAAATACGCTCTCCTAGAGTTTCTACCACTTCTTCATTTTTCTTTAATGCCTCAACTTCAACACCTCGTAAAGTTCCACAATCTTCCGTGTTGATGATCACGTCTTGAGATACGTCTACCAGACGACGAGTCAAATAACCCGCATCTGCTGTTTTTAACGCCGTATCCGCAAGACCTTTACGGGCACCGTGGGTAGAGATAAAGTATTCCATAATCGAAAGACCTTCCTTAAAGTTGGAAAGGATCGGGTTTTCGATAATTTCACCACCACCTGCTGTTGATTTGATCGGCTTGGCCATCAAACCACGCATACCGGTTAACTGGCGAATCTGTTCTTTAGATCCCCTTGCACCAGAATCCAACATCATGTACACAGAGTTGAATCCTTGTTGGTCCTCTCGGATATTTTTCATCGCCAATTCAGTCAACATCGCATTGGTAGATGTCCAAACATCGATCACTTGGTTGTAGCGCTCGTTGTTGGTGATCAATCCCATGTTGTAGTTGGCCATGATGTTGTCCACTTGGTC
This sequence comes from Flavobacteriaceae bacterium, assembly GCA_023260435.1. Classification (GTDB taxonomy): domain Bacteria; phylum Bacteroidota; class Bacteroidia; order Flavobacteriales; family Flavobacteriaceae; genus MAG-120531. Next base: position 17,216 of record JALQVG010000094.1, read on the forward strand.
ATTGGCCTTCTCGATCATTCCTTGTTTTTGCTCAGGAATAATGATATCGCCCAAAGAGAAGGAAAGTCCTCCGCGGAATGCGAATTCGTAACCCATCTTCTTAATGTTGTCCAAGAACGCAGCAGTTTCAGGTACTGAAGTAACGCTGAGGATGTGTCCAATAATGTCGCGAAGTGCTTTTTTGTTCAACACTTGGTTGATATAACCTGCGTTTTCAGGAACTTCTTTGTTAAACAATACACGACCTACGGTGGTTTCGATGATTTGATTCACCAATTCACCTTGTTCGTTGAAGTCCTTAGCGCGTACCTTGATACCCGCATTCAACTCAACACGACCTTCGTTTAACGCAATTTCTACTTCCTCATAGGAGTAAAAGGTCATTCCTTCTCCCTTTACCTTGTGTTCAGGGGTTGACTTGCGCTCTTTGGTCATGTAGTACAGACCAAGCACCATGTCCTGAGAAGGTACGGTAATCGGAGAACCATTGGCAGGGTTCAAGATATTGTGCGAAGCCAACATCAATAGTTGGGCTTCCAAAATAGCTTCTGGACCTAAAGGAAGGTGAACCGCCATTTGATCCCCATCAAAATCCGCGTTAAATGCGGTACAAGCTAGTGGATGCAATCTGATCGCTTTTCCTTCGATCAATTTAGGTTGGAAAGCCTGGATACCCAAACGGTGAAGTGTTGGGGCGCGGTTGAGCAATACTGGATGCCCTTTCAATACATTTTCCAGGATGTCCCATACTACAGGCTCTTTTTTATCGATGATTTTCTTGGCTGATTTTACGGTTTTCACGATTCCTCGCTCGATGAGCTTGCGGATCACGAAAGGTTTGTACAATTCAGCAGCCATATCCTTAGGTAGTCCACACTCGAACAACTTAAGTTCAGGCCCAACAACAATAACAGAACGAGCGGAGTAATCCACACGTTTACCCAAAAGGTTTTGACGGAAACGCCCTTGCTTACCTTTCAGTGAATCTGAAAGTGACTTTAACGGTCTATTGGACTCCGTTTTAACCGCAGAAGCTTTTCTAGTGTTGTCAAACAACGAATCCACAGCTTCTTGCAACATACGCTTTTCGTTGCGCAGAATCACTTCAGGAGCTTTGATCTCCACCAAACGCTTTAAACGGTTGTTGCGGATAATCACACGTCTGTACAAGTCATTCAAATCAGAGGTGGCAAATCTACCACCATCCAAAGGCACCAAAGGACGCAATTCGGGTGGAATAACGGGGATCACCTTCATAATCATCCACTCAGGACGATTTTCTCTGTTGTCTTGAGACTCTCTTAAAGCTTCTACTACTTGTAGACGTTTAAGCGCTTCTGTCTTGCGTTGTTTTGAGGTTTCCGCATTGGCTTTGTGTCTTAGCTCATAGGAAAGCTCATCCAAATCGATGCGTGCCAACAAATCGATCAAACACTCAGCCCCCATTTTGGCGACGAATTTGTTTGGATCTGTATCCTCTAAATACTGATTTTCAACCGGTAAGCTATCTAAAATAGTGAGGTATTCCTCTTCGGTTAAGAAATCCATTTTCTTGAGTTCTTCACCATCTGGACCTTGGGCGATACCTGGTTGAATAACCACGTAACGCTCGTAGTAGATGATCATATCCAATTTCTTGGAAGGAAGACCTAGCAAGTACCCTATTTTGTTGGGCAAAGATCTAAAATACCAAATATGGGCTACGGGAACCACTAAATTGATGTGGCCCACGCGGTCACGACGAACCTTCTTCTCGGTAACCTCTACCCCGCAACGATCACAAACAATACCGCGGTAACGGATGCGTTTGTATTTGCCACAAGCACACTCATAATCCTTAACAGGACCAAAAATGCGCTCACAAAACAATCCATCTCGCTCTGGTTTGTGCGTGCGGTAGTTAATCGTTTCGGGCTTGAGCACTTCACCCTTAGAGGCGGCCAAAATAGTTTCTGGCGACGCTAAGCCGATCGATATTTTATTAAATCTTTTTACTGTGTTGTTATCTTTAAGTCTAGCCATAATGCTATGGTGATGGTATTAATGATTAAATCAATGAAGTACGCAGTTATTCCTCGAGGCGAATGTCTAATCCAAGACCTTTCAGCTCGTGCATCAACACGTTGAATGATTCAGGTAAACCAGGCTCAGGCATGGTTTCTCCCTTCACAATAGCTTCATAAGTTTTGGCTCTTCCAATCACATCATCGGATTTAACCGTCAAGATTTCTCTTAGGGTAGAAGAAGCACCATATGCTTCCAATGCCCATACTTCCATCTCTCCAAAACGCTGTCCACCAAACTGTGCTTTACCACCCAATGGTTGTTGGGTAATCAAAGAGTATGGTCCGATAGAACGGGCGTGCATTTTATCATCTACCATGTGGCCCAATTTCAACATATAGATCACCCCAACAGTTGCAGGTTGATCAAAACGTTGACCTGTTCCACCATCGTACAGGTAGGTGTGTCCGAATTGTGGCACTCCAGCTTCCTGGGTGAATTGATTGATTTCTTCAATCGAAGCACCGTCGAAAATAGGAGTGGCAAACTTCTTGTTCAATTTTTGACCAGCCCAACCAAGTACGGTTTCATAGATCTGACCAATGTTCATACGCGAAGGTACCCCAAGTGGATTCAATACAATATCCACAGGTGTTCCGTCTTCCAAGAAAGGCATATCCTCATGGCGGACAATTCTGGAGACGATACCTTTGTTTCCGTGGCGTCCTGCCATCTTATCACCCACCTTGAGCTTGCGTTTCTTAGCGATGTATACTTTAGCTAACTTCATGATACCTGCGGGCAACTCATCCCCTACCGAAATAGTGAATTTATCGCGTCTCAGGTTACCTTGAAGGTCGTTAAGTTTGATTTTGTAGTTGTGCAACAAATCGGTTACCGCGCTGTTAAGCTCAGCATCTGTTGTCCAAGTACCTGATACCAAGTGAGCAAAATCCTCTACGGACTGCAACATCTTGATGGTGTATTTCTTTCCTTTTGGCAAAATTTCTTCACCTAAGTCATTCAATACACCTTGAGAAGTTTTTCCGTTCACTAAGGAGAATAATTTTTCAATTAAAACATCCTTGAGCTGTTGGAATTTAACTTCGTATTCCATTTCAAGTTGTCCAATCGCGTCTTTGTCTTCACTGCGCTTGCGCTTGTCTTTGACCGATCTAGAGAATAACTTCTTGTCGATGACTACCCCGTGTAAGGATGGAGTCGCTTTTAAGGAAGCGTCTTTTACATCCCCCGCTTTGTCTCCAAAAATGGCGCGAAGCAGTTTCTCTTCAGGAGTTGGATCAGACTCGCCTTTTGGTGTGATTTTACCGATTAAGATATCACCAGGTTTTACCTCTGCACCAATGCGAATCATTCCATTTTCATCCAAATCACGCGTCGCTTCTTCAGATACGTTGGGAATGTCATTCGTCAACTCTTCAGCACCTAATTTAGTGTCGCGAACTTCTAAAGAGTATTCATCTACGTGAATCGACGTAAAAATGTCTTCGCGAACAACGCGCTCAGAAATTACAATCGCATCCTCGAAGTTATATCCTTTCCAGGGCATAAAGGCCACTTTAAGGTTACGTCCAAGTGCCAATTCTCCTTGTTCCGTCGCATAACCTTCGCACAATACTTGTCCTTGTTTTACGCGGTCACCTTTGCGAACAATCGGTTTTAGGTTGATGCTGGTTCCTTGGTTGGTCTTTCTAAATTTAACCAACTCGTAGGTTTTAGAATCGTCTTCAAAGCTGATTAAACGCTCGTGTTCCGATCTGTCGTATTTGATGGTAATTTTTTGAGCATCTACATACTCAATGACACCGTCGCCTTCTGCGTTGATCAAAACTCTAGAATCCGCAGCTACTTGCTTTTCTAAACCGGTTCCTACAATAGGAGACTCAGGGCGCAACAATGGTACGGCTTGACGCATCATGTTAGAGCCCATCAAAGCACGGTTTGCATCATCGTGTTCCAAGAAAGGAATCAAAGAAGCAGAAATAGAGGCGATCTGGTTAGGAGAAACGTCCGTGTAATCAACCTCTTGTGGGTCAACAACAGGGAAATCTCCTTCCAAACGAACGATTAATTTATCTGTTTGTATGTTCCCTTTGTCATCCAAGGGGATATTGGCCTGAGCAATCTTCTTAGCTTCTTCCTCCTCTGCCGATAGATAATGGAACTCAGATAGATCTACTTGTCCATTGGTTACCTTGCGGTATGGAGTTTCCAAGAATCCCATAGGATTTACCTTGGCAAATACCGACATAGAAGAAATCAAACCGATGTTTGGACCCTCTGGGGTCTCAATAGGACACAATCTTCCGTAGTGGGTATAGTGAACGTCACGCACCTCAAAACCAGCTCGCTCTCTGGAAAGACCACCTGGTCCAAGAGCCGAAAGACGGCGCTTGTGGGTGATTTCAGCCAGAGGGTTAGTCTGGTCCATAAATTGAGAAAGCTGATTGGTCCCAAAGAAGGAATTGATCACAGAAGACAAAGTCTTGGCATTGATCAAGTCAATAGGGGTAAATACTTCGTTGTCACGAACATTCATACGCTCGCGGATGGTTCTCGCCATACGGGCAAGACCAACACCAAACTGTTGGGATAACTGCTCACCAACGGTTCGTACACGTCTGTTTGACAAGTGATCGATATCGTCAATCTCCGCTTTGGAATTGATCAATTCGATGAGGTATTTTATAATGGTAATGATATCCTCACGGGTAAGCACCTGCTCATCCATGTTGATATTCAAGCCCAATTTCTTGTTCATTCTATAACGACCAACTTCACCTAAGTTGTAGCGTTGGTCTGAGAAGAACAGTTTATCGATAATCCCACGAGCTGTTTCTTCATCAGGCGGCTCAGAGTTTCTGAGCTGTCTGTAGATGTGCTCTACGGCTTCTTTTTCGGAGTTTGTAGGGTCTTTTTGGAGGGTGTTGTGGATGATCGCATAATCTGCATTGGCATTGTTTTCCTTATGCAATAAAATGGTTTTTACATCCGCCTCAATAATCTCATCGATGTGTTCTTTCTCCAAAACAGTATCGCGATCCAAAATGATCTCGTTACGCTCAATAGAGACTACTTCACCGGTATCTTCATCGACAAAATCTTCATGCCAAGTGTTTAACACACGGGCAGCTAATTTACGTCCAAGAACTTTTTTAAGACCTGCCTTAGATACTTTAACCTCCTCAGAAAGATCAAAGATTTCCAAGATATCCTTGTCGCGTTCATAGCCAATGGCTCTAAACAAGGTGGTTACAGGTAATTTCTTTTTACGGTCGATGTACGCATACATCACCCCGTTAATGTCGGTTGCAAATTCAATCCAAGAACCTTTGAAAGGTATTACTCGGGCAGAATAAAGCTTGGTTCCATTGGTGTGAAAGGACTGTCCAAAAAAGACTCCAGGAGAACGGTGAAGTTGGGAAACTACTACACGCTCCGCACCGTTAATAACAAAAGTTCCACTTGGGGTCATGTAAGGAATAGTACCCAGGTAAACATCCTGCACGATTGTTTCAAAATCCTCGTGCTCAGGATCAGTACAATACAGTTTTAAACGGGCTTTCAGAGGAACACTGTAGGTCAATCCCCTTTCAATACACTCTTGAATAGTGTACCGCGGTGGATCTACAAAATAATCAAGGAACTCAAGTACAAACTGGTTGCGCGTATCCGTGATTGGAAAGTTCTCCTTAAAGGTGTTGAACAACCCCTCGTTGCTACGCTCGTCAGATTTGGTCTCTAATTGGAAAAAGTCCTGAAATGATTTGATCTGAATGTCCAAGAAATCCGGATAATTCGGTATGTTCTTAGTGGAGGAAAAATTGATTCTTTCAGTCTGATTTGTGAACATCAATGGACAATTTTATGTGGTGAATACTGAGAAAGAGGGATGTATATAGCATCATATACACCTATAAAAAGGCTTAGGTCTAGCCGCAAAAACTGCGAAAAGACCTAAACCCTAAGTTAGATTGAGTAATTATTTAAGCTCAACAACAGCTCCTGCTTCTTCCAATGATTTTTTGATGCCTTCAGCCTCATCTTTAGAAACACCTTCTTTAACTGGTTTTGGAGCAGCATCAACGATGTCTTTAGCTTCTTTCAAGCCAAGACCAGTCAATTCTTTAACCAATTTAACTACAGCCAATTTAGAGGCTCCAGCATCTTTAAGAATTACATCGAATTCTGTTTGCTCTTCAGCAGCAGGTGCATCAGCACCAGCACCACCACCAGCAGCAACTGCTACAGCAGCAGCAGCAGGCTCGATACCGTACTCTTCTTTCAAGATAGCTGCTAACTCGTTTACTTCTTTAACGGTTAGGTTAACTAGTTGTTCTGCGAAATCTTTCAAATTTGCCATTTTTCTATCGTTTTAAAATTTGTAAATATAATTGTTGATTAGTGCTAAATTATTTTTCGGAAAGGGTTTTCAAAATACCCGCCAATTTGCCACCACCTGACTTCAAACCAGAGATAACATTCTTGGCTGGTGACTGAAGTAATCCAATCACTTCACCAATCATTTCTTCTCTAGACTTGATCGCTACAAGGGCATCTAATTGATTGTCTCCGATGTAAATCGCTTCTTCGATAAAAGCTCCTTTAAGCACTGGCTTATTGGATTTCTTTCTGAAGTTCTTGATCAATTTAGCAGGAACACTGCTTTGATCAGAAATCATGATAGAAGTGCTTCCTTTCAATACTGAAGGCAAGTCACCAAAATCTTTATCAGAAGCTTCCATTGCTTTGGCAAGCAAGGTGTTTTTTACTACGTTTAGTTGGATGTTTTCTTTGAAACAAGCTCTGCGTAAGTCAGAGGTAGTCGCTGCATCCAACCCAGAAGTATCCGCCAAGTAAATGATCGAATGATCAGCCAACTTAGCCGTAAGGTCTTGTATTGCTTGTGTTTTTTCTTCTCTAGTCATGGGATAATGTTTTTAATACCCTTAAACGGCTTTAGGATCCAATTGAACACTTGGGCTCATGGTACTAGACAAATAGATTGTCTTTACATATACCCCCTTAGCTGCTGTTGGCTTCAACTTGATCAACGTGTCGATCAACTCCTTAGCGTTGTCAGCAAGTTGAGCGGCAGAGAAAGAAACTTTGCCGATGCCTGCGTGTACAATACCAGTTTTGTCCACTTTAAAATCGATCTTACCTGCTTTTACTTCAGCAACCGCTTTGGCTACATCCATAGTTACAGTACCCGTTTTTGGGTTAGGCATTAATCCTCTTGGACCTAAAACACGTCCTAAAGGTCCTAATTTACCCATCACACTAGGCATAGTAATGATGACGTCAACGTCGGTCCAACCGTTTTTGATTTTCTCTAAATACTCGTCAAGACCTACATAATCAGCACCAGCTTCTTTAGCTTCTGCTTCTTTATCAGGGGTAACCAAGGCCAAAACCTTGACATCTTTACCAGTACCGTGAGGAAGGGTAACTACTCCTCTAACCATCTGATTTGCTTTACGTGGATCTACACCTAAGCGAACAGCGATGTCTACAGAAGCATCAAAATTAGAATTGGTGATTTCTTTCACCAAAGCAGTTGCTTCAGACAAAGCATATAATTTAGTCTTGTCAATTTTAGCGCGTGCTTCTTTTTGCTTTTTCGTTAATGTTGCCATATCTACTGCTTTAGATGTTAGAAAGGTTTTTTACCAGCTACTTTCAAACCCATTGAGCGTGCAGTACCTGCAATCATCATCATTGCAGATTCTAACGTAAATGCGTTCAAATCGACCATTTTATCTTCTGCGATCGTTTTTACTTGATCCCAGCTGACAGAGGCCACCTTGATTTTGTTTGGTTCGCCAGATCCTTTCTTAACCTTAGCTGCTTCCATGAGTTGAACGGCCGCTGGAGGAGTCTTAACGACGAAGTCAAAAGACTTGTCCTTGTACACGGTGATCTGTACTGGTAAAACTTTACCAGGTTTATCTTGGGTTCTAGCGTTGAACTGCTTGCAGAACTCCATGATATTGACACCGGCAGAACCTAAAGCGGGTCCAACCGGTGGCGATGGATTCGCAGCACCTCCCCTAACTTGTAGTTTAACTACTTTACTGATTTCTTTTGCCATTGTTCAATTGAATTAACGAAGGTGAATTTGGAAGCACACCTTCTCTATTTAGTGTAACACTTATACTTTTTCTACTTGCATATAACTCAGTTCCAGTGGAGTTTTTCTACCGAAAATCTTCACCATAACTTCAAGCTTGCGTTTTTCCTCATTGATTTTTTCAACAGTTCCATTGAACCCATTGAAAGGACCATCAATCACCTTAATCGTTTCACCTAATACAAAAGGAATAGCTACCTGGTCAGATGTAGCCGCTAGCTCATCTACTTTACCAAGCATTCTGTTCACTTCAGATTTTCTAAGCGGAACTGGATCGCCTCCTTTGGTTTCACCTAAAAAGCCAATAACATTGGTAATGGACCTAATGGCATGAACCATTTCACCATCCAAGTTAGCTTTCACCATAATGTATCCAGGAAAGTAAACCTTTTCTTTGTTGAGCTTCTTACCGTTTCTTATTTGTACCACTTTTTCAGTAGGCACCAAAACCTCCTCTAGCTCCTGAGCAAATCCCAGACGAGCAATTTCAGTCTCAATATACCCCTTGATCTTGTGCTCCTGACCACTTACAGCCCGAACCACATACCACTTTTTCTCAACAGTCTCAGACATAGGGCAATTAATTGATGATGTTGTTAAAATATAGTTGAATCAACTGGGATAAAGCACTGTCTACCCCCCAAATGGCTAAAGCAAATACTACTGAAAATACAGCTACAACGACCATAAGGTTTGATGCTTCAGCTTTAGTAGGCAAAGTCACATTGTGCTTTAACTCTTCAATTGATTCCTTTATATACTGCAACATATTCGATCTTTTTAAATAGGTGATGAACCTTTGCACGGGAGGAGAGACTCGAACTCCCGACACCTGGTTTTGGAGACCAGTGCTCTACCAACTGAGCTACACCCGTATCAGATGCCGAAGCATCTTGTATTCATTAAGAAAGGTATCCGCCCAGAGGGCGGACACCTTATTGACTTTATAAGATAAAGTTTAGTCTAGGATTTCAGTTACCTGACCAGCTCCTACGGTTCTACCACCCTCACGGATTGCAAAACGAAGACCAACACTTAGTGCAATAGGTTGCAATAAGTCAACGTTAATTGTCAAGTTATCCCCAGGCATCACCATCTCAACACCAGCTGGCAAGCTAATCGTTCCAGTTACGTCAGTAGTTCTAACATAGAACTGTGGACGATAGTTGTTGTGGAATGGAGTGTGACGTCCACCTTCTTCTTTTTTCAAGATATACACCTCAGCTTTGAATTTAGCGTGTGGCTTAACAGAGCCTGGCTTACAAATAACCATACCTCTTTTGATATCAGCTTTGTCGATACCTCTCAACAAAAGACCTACGTTATCACCAGCTTCACCACGGTCAAGGATTTTGCGGAACATCTCAACTCCTGTAATAGTAGAAGTCAATTTCTCAGCACCCATACCGATGATTTCTACTGGATCTCCAGTGTTAGCAACACCAGTTTCGATACGTCCTGTAGCTACAGTACCACGACCAGTAATGGTGAATACATCTTCAACAGGCATCAAGAAAGGCTTGTCTACATCACGCTCTGGCATTTCGATCCAAGTATCAACAGCTTCCATCAACTGCATTACGGTATCTACCCACTTCTGCTCGCCGTTCAAGGCGCCAAGTGCAGAACCAGAGATTACTGGACCGTTATCTCCGTCGTACTCATAGAAAGAAAGCAATTCTCTTACTTCCATCTCTACCAACTCCAATAACTCAGCATCATCAACCATATCCACTTTGTTCAAGAATACAACGATTCTTGGAATACCTACTTGTCTTCCTAGTAGGATGTGTTCTCTAGTTTGTGGCATTGGACCATCAGTAGCAGCAACTACCAAGATAGCGCCGTCCATCTGAGCAGCACCAGTAACCATGTTTTTCACGTAATCCGCGTGACCTGGACAGTCAACGTGTGCATAGTGTCTGTTAGCTGTAGAATATTCAACGTGTGAAGTATTAATCGTAATACCTCTTTCTTTTTCCTCAGGAGCGTTGTCGATAGAATCGAAACTTCTCTTTTCAGAAAGTCCTGCATTGGCCAAAACCGAAGTAATAGCAGCAGTCAATGTAGTTTTTCCGTGATCTACGTGTCCAATAGTACCGATGTTTAAGTGCGGTTTTGAACGATCGAAATTAGCCTTTGCCATGTTAAATAATTTTAATCTTAGTTTATATTAGTGTATAGTTTATTACGCTATTGAGCCAATGACGAGAATTGAACTCGTGACCTCTTCCTTACCAAGGAAGCGCTCTACCCCTGAGCTACACCGGCATTGGTTTTTAAATCCTTAAAAACCGAAAAGGCGCCGTGTAACACACAGCACCGGACAATGCACAGCATTGAAGGTTTAGCCCAAGGACTTAAACATTTGAGCGGGAGACGAGGTTCGAACTCGCGACATTCAGCTTGGAAGGCTGACGCTCTACCAACTGAGCTACTCCCGCAAAAAAAACAATAAAACGATGCCATTAGGCGATTCGGGCGACAAAATTAATACATCTCGTTTGGATATGCAATAATTTATACATGAATCATTCAATGACTCTTTAGTGGGGAGAGCAGGATTCGAACCTGCGAAGACGTAGTCAGCAGATTTACCAGATGCTCAAGTTCAAGGATTATTGGCTACTTGGAAGCAAGCAAGACAAAATCGCAGTACGGCCTATTTAACTTCATCTTTGGAATACCAGCCAGCATCATTTTCACCTAAAGAAATGATGTACTCGGAAGCCAGTCAATATTTGAGCACGCAATTAAGTCGCGCTTGCAATGTCCCGGCATACATGATATCAGCCGACATGAATGGCTCATATACATATAACAACATCCTTGACGCACGAAAAGATTTTGTTTCGACATCTTTACAACCGTTTTTAACGGCTATAGAAGATCGTTTAAGCATGGATGATTTAACACCTAGAGGTCAAGTAGTCAGATTTAGTATTGATGAAACATATTTAAGAGCTGATGCAGTAACTCGATTAAATGTAATAGAAAAAATGCTCAGCCTTGGTTTGATTACAGTTGATCAAGCCCGAGGAATGGAAGATCTAGTACCGAATGGAGAAACAGGCGTTGATATTAACCTTCAGTAGCCCAATAGAGGCCAGCGATGCTGGTCGCAGAATTATCTCAGGCGTTGTAGTGCC
>JALQVG010000023.1 GCA_023260435.1 Flavobacteriaceae bacterium
TTCTTCATAAAATTGAGGCAAAAAGGGATTGTCTGCAAACTGCTCCAACACAAGCGCCGCATTGAAATCCCGGGCAATAGCCGTTGCTAAACTGGTCTTGCCTGAACCGATATTCCCTTCAATCGCTAAATGTCGAATGCCTGTGAATTCCAAACGCTCCTCCAAATGAAGTTGCTCCACCCATTTTTTGGGAATCACCTCGTCTGAGCAGGCATGTAAGAGTTCGGCTACTGAGCGGTTCAGTATGGGGTGAATCATTTCCGAGGCAATTTCGGCGAGTGGCGTTAACACAAATTGTCGCTCGTGCATTCTTGGGTGTGGAATGACTAGTTCAGGTTGTTCCCAAATAACAGAACCCACAAAGATAAGGTCAATATCGATGGTTCTCGACGTATACCCTTCTCCAGGGAGTTTTGGGGCCCTGGCGAGTGTGGATTGGATTTTCTGGGTGATCTCCAAAAGTTCCTTTGGGGATCGCGTTGTGGTCACCCACAAACAGCAGTTGAGAAAATCAGGCCCATCAAACCCACTCGCAGGTGTTTGATAAAGTCCAGAAACCGCCCCAATGGGCCCAATTTCTTGGCCGATCTGGTACAGGGCGCGTTGCAGCCAAATCTGGCGGTCGCCCAGGTTGCTGCCCAGGGAAAAATAAACACGTTGGTTGTGGGGATTCATCAAGCCCAAAGGTCGGAAAAAAAGGATAATCCCTATCTTTGAAAATCAAAATCAAAGCCATGTCTTTTTTTAAATCATACCTAGCTACTTTGCTGGCTATTTTCACCTCTTTTTTTATTGGTATATTCATGTTGGTCGCCTTAGTGGGCATTTCAGCTTCTTCTGAGGGAGGTGTCCCCACTATTCAGGAGGGTTCCGTATTGTCGTTAGATTTAGGTTTGCCCATCAGCGATTACGCACCTATTGGGGAAGATGATCCACTGTCTGACTTGTTGGGCAATCCTCAACTGAGCTTGGAGTCTATCTTGATGGCTATCGACCAAGCGGCTGAAGATGACCGGATTCAAGGAATTAGTATCAAAGATCCATTTGCCTTAGGGGGGTGGTCCCAGGTGCGTGACATTCGATTGGCGTTGGAGCGTTTTCGCTTAAGCGGTAAGCCTGTTTGGGCTTATTCGGACATGTACACTCAAAAGGATTACTACCTGAGCTCTGTGGCAGATAGCCTGTATTTAAGTCCAGTAGGGGTATTGGATGTGAAAGGATTGTCGGCTGAGGTGCTCTACTACAAAGGATTTCAACAAAAAACTGGCTTGAAGATGGAGGTGATTCGCCACGGCAAATACAAAAGTGCTGTCGAGCCATACCTGGAAGACCAAATGAGCGAGGCCAACAGGAGTCAACTGTCCACTTTGCTGCATCAACTCTGGCGCACCATTTCTCAAGATATAGCACAGGGTAGGGGTGTGGCACTCGAAAAAGTAAACGATTGGGCGACCAATGTTTCGGGCAAAACCCCCGAAAATGCACTAGATGCTGGGATGATTGATGGACTGTTGTACGCGGATCAATACGATCAGAAATGGGCCGATTTAACTGGCCAAGATGAAGTGGAATACACTTCGCTATCTCGCTATATTCGCTACGCTCAATCACAGCGCAACCTTAAATCCAAAGATCAAATTGCCGTGGTATACGCCCAAGGTGAGATCATGCCTGGTCCGGGAAATCAGCAGTACATAGGAACTAAGTTGATGGAAGAAGCGTTGGAAAAAGCAGCGGATAACGAGTCGGTAAAAGCCATTGTTTTACGCGTTAACTCACCAGGAGGTAGTGCCATGGTCTCTGAGCACATATGGAGAGCCTTGAAGCGTGCGCAAGAAAAGAAACCTCTAGTGGTTTCCATGGGTTCCGTAGCGGCTTCTGGAGGTTACTACTTGGCGACTGCAGCGGACCAGGTATGGGCTACACCGATGACCATCACTGGTTCCATAGGTGTTTTCGGCACCATCCCGAACTGGAGTGAACTTTCAGAGTCATGGGGTATTCATGCCGAACAAGTAACTACCCATCCTCAAGCAGCACAATATTCCCCATTTGCCCCGATGTCTGACGGTTTTAGAAGTCAGGTTCAGGAGGGAATTGAACACACTTATCAGACCTTTTTAACCCGCGTTTCTGAAGGTAGAAAAATGACTACAGCTCAGGTAGATTCTGTCGCTCAAGGTAGGGTATGGAGCGCTCAAGATGCTTTATCCGTAGGGTTGATCGATGAAATAGGATCATTAGATGAGGCGGTTGCTGGGGCTGCTAAACTAGCGGGTGTATCGGATTACCGGGTGCGCAACTATCCGAACTATCCTTCTTTTTGGGAAGAATTTTTCACCTCGATGGAGGGGTTTCAATCCTTGGTAACTCAAGTTAAGGCTGTTTTCTCTGGTCCTGATCAAGCGGTAGCTCAACTGCAGCAACTTCCGATACGTGCCGAGGTTTATGTCCGCTTACCTTTTGGTTTAGAGGTGAGGTAACTTTCTCTATGGGTGGGATATTTCCACTACATAGCCCTCATGGGCGCGCACGTTAAACACGCCATGGTGGTCAAAGATCAGGTATTGGCCTTTAATTCCTTGAAGCACTCCTGACCAGCTCGGTGTTTTTTGGAGCGAAATACTCTGTACTTTTTGTGGGTAGTTAACAACCGGATAATCGAGTGATTCTGCCTGTTGATCACTGAGTACATAAGGCAACACTTCGTCTGGAAGAAACTGAACGAGCTGTTCTTTTTCCGCCCTGAGGTCTAGTGGAACAGATTTCTGCACCAGCATTTGACGCCAATTGGTTTTGTCCGATACGTGATCTTTTAATGCGACCTCTGCTATTCCAGCTAGGTATCGGTTAGGTGTCTCAAGTATCGGAAGCGCTTGATCAGCGCCTTGATCGATCCATCGTGTGGGTAATTGAGATTTTCGCGTAACGCCCACTTTGAGGTGACTGGAAACAGCGAGGTAAACAATGTGGGGTTGT
>JALQVG010000066.1 GCA_023260435.1 Flavobacteriaceae bacterium
GGACACGGCCGCTGCGATAGGTTTGGACAAGACTTGGGCCGCCTGATATTTCAAGTCGGCCGAGTCAATGAAGTGTTGTTCGATACGTTGCTCAAGCATAGGAGTAATGATACCTTTAAGCGTCAAAAGCGGCTTTGAACCACTGTAACTCGTCGCCCTCGACAGCGACCACATCAAACCGACATGGGGGTGTCTGGCGCAGTTTCAACAGGTAGTGGCGCGCAGCAAACACAAGGCGCCGCTGTTTGACAAAGGTGATGCTGGCCAAAGCCCCGCCATGCTGCGCATTGCCGCGTTTTCGCACCTCCACAAAGACCAAGGTGCCATCGCCATCGCGCATGACCAAATCTATTTCACCACCACCCCGCCCGGGCGTTCGATAATTGCGTTGCATCAGTTGCAGCCCTTGGGCTTGTAAATGCTGCAACGCGCGGTCTTCGGCCGCATCTCCTTTTTGCTTGGTGGTTGATTGCACTTGCTTTTGACCATTAGTGATAGATCGTATTTGGGTTTCCATCCCCAATCTGTTCTAGCCCATGAATCGTCAATGGATTTGGGCCAGGAATCCGCAATTTTTTGGCGTGCATCAGGTGCATAGCTTATGGAAAAATCGGGGAGGTGTTTTTTGATTTCCTCGGCCAGTTCCTCAGGGCTAAATGACATACCAGCTAGGTTGTAGGCAACCCCTGGTTTGGCGTGTGTCGAGGGAGCATCCATAAGGGTCAAAGTAGCTTCTATGGCATCATCCATATACATCATGGGTAATGTAGCCTCAGCAGATAGGTAGCAGTTGTAATGTCCCAGAGCGAGTGCTTCATAAAAAATAGTCACCGCATAGTCGGTAGTGCCACCTCCAGGAGCTGATTTGTAACTGATTAGTCCTGGATATCGCAAACTGCGCACATCTACGCCATATTTTTGGTAGTAGTATTGACACCACATTTCTCCAGATAGTTTGGAGATTCCATAAACGGTGGAGGGTTCCATGATCCCCAGTTGAGGGGTGTTGTCTTTGGGAGAGCTAGGTCCAAATACGGCGATACTTGAAGGCCAAAAAATCCTTTGGATCAATCCATCTTTACCCAACCTCAACACGTGAAAGAGCGTGTTCATGTTTAAAGACCAAGCTAAATCTGGATGTTGTTCTCCAGTAGCAGACAGCATAGCCGCCATTAAATAAACCGTATCAATTTTTTCTTGAACGACGAGGTCTCTAAGAGCAGACTCATCCAAGGCATCCAACTGTACAAATGGCCCCTCTTGGTCAGGTGCATTATTGGGTTTTACATCACTGGCAATTACTTGATTAATTCCCAGTTTTTTGCGCAAAGCAATGACAAGTTCTGTTCCGATTTGACCATTTGCTCCGAGGATAAGACACTTTTGTGGCATAGTATTTCAACAGTTCACCCAAAGGTAACTTATATTAAAATTTGTACCTTCGAGGCTGTGAAAAAAATAATCATCATCCTGATTTTTTCTAGTTGGGTGGCTGCCTGTCAACGACCGGTTTCCCAGGTATCTTCCGCCGCCAATACCCCTAAAGTTTTATGGGACTCAGTCAATGAATTGGCTGATCTGGATACATCACAGGTCGTTGTCAAAGACCTCTGGCCAGCCTATTTTTCATTTAGAGAGCGTTCAGCCTATTTGAGTAAAGCGCCTTCTGATGAGGAATTTAATTTATTGTTGGATGAGTTGATTGAAAAGCAGTCAACCGCCATGACTGAACTGCCTATTTGGGCACAACAACCGTCCATTAGGGCTAGAATGAAGGTGGTATATACTTATTTAAATCAAACGAAATCACTGTTTGGATTAAATCAACCCGTGCATTCTGAACTCAATGCATTATTCAAAGGAATCAACGATGTGGATCAAACACTGATTTTGCTCCGAAATCAAAACAACGATAGCTTATTGTTTGTTCAGGATACGATACCCCAAATCCCTACAACGGATTAATTTTCTTCAGCCTTTCTTTGTGTCAATGCTTGTTTGCTCAATTGTGCGAGGTTAAAGTTGGGAGATATAGCAATCGCTTCATCCAATAAAGCAATCGCTTGAGCCACTTCCTCCTTGTTTTTGTTAAACGTGGCCAATCCTTTCAAGTACAAAAATGCAGCTTTCAAGGAAACTTCATACGGCTCTTGTCGTTCGTAAAACGCGAATTTCATATCCTCGGTAACTTGTGCCATACCTTGTTCAATCAATAAGAGCGCCATATTGTCTTTGCCCAATTGAATATTGAGGTCAGCCATTTCATAAACTAAATAGGGAGAAGGCTTTCTTTTGGAAAGTAGATTGTATTGTGCTAGTGCCCGTGGTAACTGACCTATAGCCTTTAAAGAAGATGCTTTTACCTGAATGGCCAAATCACTATCTGTTTCATTTTCCTCGATACCCAACGTATTTAATGCCTGAATATGTTGGTTATTGCTCGCATACACATAGGCCAATGTATCTCTTCGAAGATTGTCGGGAGACAAAATATTCAAATGGGTTAGTGCGCTGATAATACCTTGAACATCCGACTGTTGGCGCATTGCCTTGTAGTAAGATTCAAAATGTTGGGTTAACTCTTTTTTGGTTTGTGCTTGAAGACTCATCGTCGAAGCACACAATGCCATCCATAGTATTTTTTTCATAAGAACAATTTTCGGGGGTAAATCTACATTTTTTTGCTTTATCCCGTTAACCCCGTCACTTCGAAACCTTTATTCTTTGATCTAGTCAGGTGCATGATGTGTTCATCTAAAATTCGGAATCCAATTTCATACACAAAGAAATAGGCCACACCTTGGGGGTCAGATGTGTAGGAGGTCACTGACTGAAGGTTAAACCCTGCCTCTACAAGGGCTATTTTAAACACTTTTTTATCTGTTTCATCCTGTAAAAAACTGTTGAGTATTCGATGGTTTTTTTGCAGCCTTTGGTGAAATTTTTTTACCAGTAGATTTCGATCCCGGTTTTTATCGTTGTTGTAGGAGTTTCTACAGGAGTCCCCACAAAATTTTTTATCCGACCTTCCACTGATTGGATGCGCACAATACATACATTTTCTTTTCATTTTTTTCTTTAAAACTAATCAAGTGCGTTCGAAGAATTGGAGGTCTCCGTTTATCCGAAATTCCAAGGTGTTTTATGGCGCTTATTGGACGGTAGGTGAATTAGTCGGATGTAAATGGTTGTTATACGAGTATATCTCCGCCACAGACGTACACTTGTCACCAGAGAAGATCGACTTCTGTATAACCTAAATATATACCTTATGAAAACACTCAGAAATCATGTCCAACTTATTGGTTTTTTGGGACAGAACCCGGAAATCATCGAATTTGAAAATGGAGGAAAATTGGCCAAATGTTCGTTGGCTACCAATGATTATTACAAAAATGCCCAGGGAGAAAGGGTAGAGGAAACCCAATGGCATCAAGTCGTCGCCTGGGGAACAGCGGCCGAGATCATGGAAAAATTTGTAAAAAAGGGACAAGAAATTGCCGTTTCTGGAAAACTCACCCACCGAAGTTACGAGGCCTCGGAGGGAGACATCAGGTACATCACTGAAGTTAAAGTCAGTGAGGTTTTGTTGCTTTCCAAAAAGCAAGTGTCTGTTGATCCTTTACTGACAGATCATTAACTGATCACAGCACCATCTATTACGCCAGGTTTATCAGGGTTGACAAAAACCAATTTGCCTTGTTCGTCTTGGGTAAGCAGGAGCATGCCTTCACTAACCACACCGCGAAGAGATCTGGGTTCTAGGTTGAGCAATACGGTAACTCGTTGTCCGATGAGTGACTCCGGAGCGAAGTGTTCAGCGATGCCAGACACAATGGTTCGGGTATCTAAACCTGTTTGTACTTGTAGTACAAGTAATTTATCAGCTTTGGGCATTTTTTCAGCAGCCACTATGGTGCCTACCCTTAAATCAATAGCGCTAAATGTATCAAATGTACAGGCTGGTTTTTGGGGCATGATATTTTTTTTAGTCTCTGGTTGGTTTTCTTTTTTTGTGGCGTTTAATCGGTCAATCTGCTGTTGAATTTCCTCATCTTCTATTCGTCGAAACAACAAGACAGGTTCCCCCAATTGATGTCCAGGAACCAGTAGTGGTTGGTCTGAAATATCATTCCAGCCAATTCCCGGCGAGTTTAAGATTGTTTTTAACTTAAGTGCGGTATGTGGAAGTATTGGCGCACTGACTACTTGAAGGGTTGCCGCGATCTGCAGAGCAACAAACAAGACAGTTTTGGTTCGTTCAGGATCTGTCTTTATTGTTTTCCAAGGCTCTTCATCAGCCAAATATTTATTGCCAAGTCGAGCTAGTTGCATCAACTCTTGACTAGCAGCTTTGAACTTATAGCGTTCAATGGATGCCCCAATAAGTTGGGGATATTGACGCATTTCATCCAATACCTGAAGGTCAATTTCAGAAAAGACACCAGGGGTTGGTACACTACCTTCGTAGTATTTTTGTGTGAGTACGGCCACTCGGTTGATAAAGTTGCCGTAGATGGCCAGTAATTCATTGTTGTTTCTGGCTTGGAAGTCCTTCCAAGTGAAGTCGTTGTCTTTGGCCTCTGGAGCATTAGCTGTTAAGGTATAGCGCAAGACATCTTGCAGATCAGGAAAGTCATTGAGGTACTCGTGAAGCCAAACAGCCCAGTTTTTTGAGGTGGATAGCTTTTGGCCTTCTAAATTCAGGAATTCATTGGCGGGTACATTTTCAGGTAAAATATAGTCTCCATGAGCATGTAACATGGAGGGAAAAATAATGCAATGAAATACAATATTGTCTTTGCCGATAAAGTGTACCAATTGGGTATCGTTTGCCTTCCAGTAGGGGCTCCAGTCCTTATGATTTTCCTGTGCCCATTCTTTAGTAGCGGAAATGTAGCCTATTGGGGCATCAAACCAAACATACAAAACCTTTCCCTCTGCGCCTGAGACAGGTACAGGAATACCCCAATCTAGGTCGCGAGTGACTGCTCTGGGTTTCAATCCATCATCAATCCACGATTTGCATTGGCCGTACACATTGGGCTTCCAATCGTTTTTATGTCCCTCTAAAATCCATTGCTTCAAAAAATCGGTATACCTATCTAAAGGAAGGTACCAATGTTTGGTTTGTTTTAGTGTTGGGGTTGATCCAGTAATAGTCGACTTGGGCTCTATGAGTTCAGTCGCGTTTAAGGAGGTTCCACAGGACTCGCATTGATCGCCATAAGCTTCCGTATTACCACATTTTGGGCAGGTGCCAACAACGTATCGATCAGCTAAAAATTGTTTAGCCTCAGAGTCGTATAATTGATCCGAGGTTTCTTCGATAAATGCGTTGTCGCCGTATAGTTTTTTAAAAAATCCACTGGCCGTTTCGTGATGTGTGGGTGAGGAAGTACGGCCATAGTGGTCAAATTCAATGCCAAAATCTGCAAAAGATTTTTTGATGATGTGGTGGTATTTGTCAATGACCTCTAGAGGGCTTATCCCCTCTTTTTTGGCTTTCATCGAGATGGCCACGCCGTGTTCATCGCTGCCGCAAATAAATAGTGCATCCGCACCAATGCCCTTTAGGTATCTGGAGTAAATGTCTGCTGGCACGTAGACACCAGCTAAGTGGCCGATATGTATTGGGCCGTTGGTATACGGTAGAGCAGCTGTTATGGTGTATCTTGATGGTTTTTGCCTGGATGTGGCCATATGCATATTTTGAGGCAAAAATAAGGTTTTATTTGAGATGCAGCAGGAGCCTATTCGCCGCAATTTCTTAAATTTAACCCCCTAACTTTAGTGCTTTTGATCAGTAAGTGGACAGTAGATCGCGTTTATGAAACCGCCCGTATTGAGGAGGTGATCGGAGATTTTGTTCAATTGAAGAAATCGGGTGCCAACTATAAAGGGTTAAGCCCATTTACCGATGAGCGGAGCCCGAGTTTTATGGTGTCTCCAGTAAAGCAGATTTGGAAGGATTTCAGCAGTGGCAAAGGAGGTAATGTGGTGGCCTTTTTGATGGAGCACGAGCACTTTACATATCCGGAAGCGATTAAGTATTTGGCCAGAAAATACGCGATTGACATTGAGGAGACCGAACAAACAGAGCAACAAAAACAAGAAACCGATCTCAAGGAAAGTTTGTTTTTGGTGTCCGAATACGCTCAGTCCTATTTTGAAGATATCCTGTGGAATCATCCTTCAGGCCAGTCCATAGGCCTTAGCTATTTTCGAGAGCGAGGATTTACGGATGAAACCATCAAGTTGTTCGGATTGGGTTATTGCTTGGATCAATGGGATGGATTCACTCAAGAGGCCCTGAAAAAACAGCACAAGATCGAATACCTTGAAGCAACAGGACTGAGTATTGTGAAAAATCAAGACGACGGTTCTCAAAAATATTTCGATCGATTCAAAGCTCGTGTCCTATTTCCTATTCACTCGATGAGTGGTCGTGTTCTTGGCTTTGGAGGACGTATTTTAATTTCTGATCCCAAAGCTGCTAAATACCTGAACTCCCCAGAGAGCGATATTTACCACAAAAGCAAAGTCTTGTATGGAATCTACCACGCGAAACAAGCCATCAGTAAACTAGATGAATGTTATTTGGTGGAAGGCTACACGGATGTTATTCAGTTTCATCAGAGCGGCATCAAAAATACGGTCGCTTCCAGTGGCACAGCCCTAACGGCCGATCAAATCAGGTTGATTGCGCGTTTAACCAATAATATTACGGTGCTCTTTGACGGTGATGCTGCTGGACTTCGGGCTTCCTTGCGCGGCATTGACTTGATTTTAGCCCAAGGTATGAATGTGCGCGTGTGTGCCTTTCCAGATGGGGAAGACCCGGACAGTTTTGCCAAAAGCCATACCACGTATGAGCTGGAACAGTATTTGAAATCAGCGTCAAAAGATTTTATTCAGTTCAAAGCGACCCTATTGGTTGCTGAAACTCAAGGAGACCCGATCAAGCGGGCGGAAACAATCCGCGATATGGTTCAGAGTATTTCACTGATCCCTGATCCAATCAAACAAGAGGTGTACATTCAGTCTTGTGCCCAAATCATGGAAGTATCTGAGTCTGTTTTGTTTGACACTTTGGCTCAGATCGATAAAAAAATGGGCAAATCAACCCCCGTTCGCTACTCAGCC
>JALQVG010000084.1 GCA_023260435.1 Flavobacteriaceae bacterium
CCAAGAGCGCAAAAATCGCCTGGATGAAGCCGCGCACATCCCGCTGCAGCACGTCTCGGAAAACCAAGCGCCGTTTGTCGTGATCGACTCCATCTTGTCTGAGGAGGCTGTGCTGGGCTTTGAGTACGGCTACGCATCGAACGACCCGAACACCCTGGTGATTTGGGAGGGGTTATACACTTTTTTTCCGATCGAACAACAGAGCGCCGGGATAGATCAAAATAGAATTGAGGCGGAAGTGCCATTGATTTGGCCCGGCCAAACAGGAGCCGTATCCTTGATAAATACGGAGCCTGTAGTACACCGACTATCGCACCGGTTGATTCGCGCTCATTTTTGGCGAGTAGCCCTAAAAAACTCATTACCTGGCGGATATGCACCCTCAGAAGCTGAAAAATTACCGATGCCTGTTTTGATGGCTGAGTGGTTTGGTGCGCAAAAAAATCCGTATTTTTGGGACTCAAACTATACCCCATGAGCGGCACACTAAATAAAGTTATGTTGATTGGTCACCTCGGTGACGATGTGAAACTTCATTATTTTGAGGCAGGTAACTGCATAGGTCGATTCCCTTTGGCTACCAATGAAACCTACACCAACAAAACCACAGGTGAAAAAGTGTCCAACACGGAATGGCACAACATCGTAGTGCGCAATAAAGCGGCTGAGATTTGTGAGAAATACGCCAAAAAAGGGGACAAAATGTATGTGGAGGGGCGTTTAAAAAATCGCCAGTGGCAGGGTGAAGACGGTCAGACCCGATATTCGACCGAAATACAAGTCACCGATTTTACTTTTTTAACCGCTAAGCCTGATGCTCCAGATACGGGAATGTCTGGTCAGCGCCCAGCTGCTCAAGTTCATAGCAGACCAACAGCACCTCAGACTACTGCTCCTGTGGATCAGGAAGATGATCTTCCCTTTTAGTTGAACCAAACCCCAAGCATTGGATCCCGACCCCAGTAATATTTCACAGAGCGTTTGGTGGCTCTTGACCCACGACTTTAACCTGGTTAAGGTGGGTGTCCTTTTTTTATTGTTGTTCTGTTCTGCCCTTATTTCAGGAGCGGAGGTAGCTTTTTTTGGCTTAAGCCCGCTTGAAATTTCCCAGCTGAAAGAAGCTAGAAAACAACGGTCGGAATGGGTGTTGACGATTCTTCAAAAACCGAAGCGATTACTGGCGACCATTTTGATCGCCAACAACGCAGTGAACATAGGAATTGTCTTGCTTTTTAGCAATTTAGGCGATGTTTTCTTGACCGGTACTGATCTTTTGGTATGGGGGTTTATCGATTTGAAGTTTTTGATCGAAGTGGTTTTGGTCACTTTTTTGATTTTGATGTTTGGAGAGATTTTACCCAAAGTTTATGCCAATAGAAATAGGATGCCATTTGCCTTAGCTATGGCTTTGCCTTTAAGGGTGATCGATTTTATATTTCGTCCATTGAGTGTACCGATGCAACAGCTTTCCCTAAAGCTACACGATAAATTGGGCCGACAAAAGTCTAGCCTAAGCGTAGACTATTTGTCTCAAGCGTTGGAATTAACCCAAGAGGGAGATACCACTCAAGCAGAGCAAAAGATTTTGGAAGGGATTGTTTCTTTTGGAAATACGGACACCAAACAGGTAATGAGTCCTCGCATTGACGTGTTTTCTCTTTCGGAGGACATGAAGTTTCTTGAAGTGCTTGAAGCCATCAAAAACCACGGCTACTCACGTGTGCCAGTTTACCGCGAAAACATTGATCAAATCATCGGAATTCTGTACATCAAAGATTTGTTGTCCTACCTAGATCGAAAAACATTCAATTGGACAACGCTGCTGAGGGCACCTTATTTCGTTCCTGAGAACAAAAAATTAGATGATTTGCTGGCGGAGTTTCAGCAGAAGAAAATACACCTAGCCATTGTTGTCGATGAGTTTGGAGGCACATCTGGTGTGGTCACTCTAGAGGACATTATCGAGGAAATTGTCGGGGATATCAGCGATGAATTTGATGAGGAAGATCTAGAATTTACGCAATTAGACCCTCAGAATTTCTTGTTTGAAGGAAAAACAACCTTGAAGGATTTTTACAAAGTGGCTCAAGTGGATGACCCCTCTGCTTTTGAGGCCCAAAAAGGGGAGTCGGAAACTTTGGCTGGGTTTGTGCTCGAGATTTCTAAAAGCTTTCCCAAAATTGGAGAGGTCATTCGTTTTGAAGGCTTTATTTTTCGTGTGGAAGCGATGGATCGCAAACGCCTGAAACAAATAAAAGCGACCCTGCCTTATGCGGTTTAATCGATTTTCGAAAACCCCTTTTGTTCTGGGGATGGGATTATTGATCTTATCTTTTGGTTGCCAATCAGCTCCTGAGCCTATGCCCAAGCCCAAAGCGCTCTGGGCGATGTCCTATCCAGAACCGGTGCCTGTAGTACACCAGACCCAGTGGTTTTCCATGAGTTACAACCAGGCCGCCTTGTTGACTCCTTTAAGCAACGGAAGATTTGTATGGCATTATCCCGAATTGAAGGCGGATGTCTGGGTCACCTACACCCCCTTAGATCTACATGACCCAGAGGCTTGGAATCAGGCCGTACTGGATGTAGAGGATAAAGTAGCCCTTCACCAAGACCACGCGTCAGGTATTTTGGTACAGCCTTATGAAAACCCACAGACATCCGTCTATGGGGCCATTTATGAAATACAGGGCAATGCAGCTTCACAAGCGCATTTTTACCTCACGGACAAACGAAAGCACTTATTGCACGGAGCGCTTTATTTCAGAGCTAAACCGCAATACGACTCCTTGATGCCAGCCGCCCAGTATGTGCTCAGGGATTTGAGGGACCTCACAGAGTCCTTGATCTGGAAGTAATTCCCCCCGTTTTTTTCTGATCAAATCACTATCTTTAGGCTTTAATTTTTCACGATGAAACACCCTTATTTTTCCGCTGTCTTAGGCCTTTTTATCCTGTTGATATCCTGCCAATCAAAAACGGAACAAACTTCAGCTGAAGAGCAAATCAACATGAACATGGTGATGGAAGTACACGACCAGGCCATGCCACAGATGGGTGCGTTGGCCCAGCTTACGGCACAGATTAAGGCCCAAAGAGACTTGGACTCTACCGACCTTGATTTAGCGGAGTCGATGAAAGATCTTCAAGAAGCCCACACCTTGATGATGGACTGGATGAAGGGTTTTGGCGCCCAGTTTACCGCTGATGAAATCATGAAAGGTGCTCCGCTCAGTCCCGAAAAACAAGTGTTGTTGAACCAAGAGTATCAAAAAGTTTTACGGGTTAGGGAATCCATGCAGCAAAGCATGGCCCGCGCGCGCGCCATATTGGGAGATTCCATGGCAGCAGAGTCTGTAGTGGAGGATCAATCAACCATGAAACACGACAGTCACGAACATGAGTAATCTGAGCAATACGCCCTCAGACTCATCGGCTATGGATTGGGTGCGCTTGTTGTCACTCAACCGACAAGGGGATACTGCCCAGCGCTTGCGCAAAGACCAAGATCCTACCCGTCTTGGATTTGAGGTGGATTACGACCGAGTTATTTTTTCGGCACCTTTTCGAAGTTTACAGGATAAAACTCAGGTAATACCCTTGTCCGATACTGATTTTGTCCATACCCGATTGACTCATAGTTTAGAGGTTTCTGTGGTTGGACGTAGTTTAGGACGTTTAGTCGGACAGCAGATTCTCGAGAAGCATCCTGAATTACACACCCTTCACGGATATGAAGCGCATGATTTTGGAGCTATTGTAGCTGCTGCTGCCTGTGCCCACGACATTGGAAACCCTCCATTTGGACACAGTGGAGAAAAAGCCATCGGCGCGTTTTTCAGTCACGGACCAGGAGCTGTATATAAAGATCAACTCACCGATCTTCAATACCAAGAGTTGATCGATTTTGAGGGAAATGCTAACGGATTTCGATTGCTCAACGCCTCAAGACCAGGAGTTCCTGGTGGATTGAGACTCAGCTATGCCACTTTAGGGGCGTTCACCAAGTACCCAAAAGCTGCATTGCCCAAGAAGCCTACCGCCTTAGTATCCGATAAAAAGTATGGCTTATTCAGTCAGGATCTGGCCCTGTACCGAGTCATGGCGGAAAACATGGGATTAAAATCGATGGGAAAAGGGGATCAGACCCGTTATGCTAGACATCCATTGGCTTTTTTGGTTGAAGCAGCGGACGATATCTGCTACACAATTATCGATTTTGAAGATGGAATTCATTTGGGGTTAATCGCGGAGGACTATGCGCTGGAATACTTGATCAAACTGGTTAAAGACAGTATTCAGACCGAGAAGTACCACAGCATGAGTTTGGCTTCAGACCGTTTGAGTTACCTCAGAGCGCTCGCCATCAACACGTTGATTGGAGACGCAGCCCGTGTTTTTATGCAGCACGAACAAGAGATACTCCAAGGAACTTGGGGTTATGCCTTGTTGGATAAAAGCCAGTACACGGCTCAAATTAAAGACATCATCGATTTAAGCGTCAAACAGGTATACCAATGTGCTGATGTGGTCCAGAAAGAGATTTCGGGTTATCGAATTATTTCCGATTTATTGGAGGTTTTGGTGCAAGCCAGCTTGGGTCAATGGAACGGTCAGCCTTCCCCGTATGACAAATTGGTGCTCCGAATGATGCCTGGAGCATTTGATGCTCAGGCGGATAGTGTTTATGGGGTCTTACTGGGATGCTGTGCTTATGTGGCCAGCCTTTCCGATGGAAGAGCTTTGCATTTACATCAGCGAATTCAGGGAAAAATCAAGGTTTAATTTAGAAGGCGTAAACCACCCCAAAACCGAGCAGTTGTTTAAACTGTAGTTTGGGTCTTCCGTTTTGTTCCACATATCCCAGTTCGTTAACCACCCGGTCAAATAAGATATCGTCGTCATAGATAAAGTGCATCCCAATATTGCTGGTGATGAATTTGTTGACTTTAAGGTGTACATCCAAAAACCAGTCGACGTCTATGTTGCCAAAACTGGCCAGGTAATCGGTGTACAGGGAAAGGTTGCTTTTCACCAAGACATTTTCAGCTACGGTACGCTCATAGGTGTTGGTGACTAAAATCCCCAATTCCATAAATACTTTTTCCCCATCGGTTATTTTGTTGCCCAGAGCATCGTAGGTAGCTCTTCGCACCCCAAATGCCCCGCGGTCAGCTAAATTTTGATCCAGCACAAAGGTGGCTTTTTGGGTGAGTGGAGATAGGTATATATTCAGTTTTTTGGCGTCATCTATATACGAAGTTCCCACCCCTAAAAACAGGTATCCAGGAGCCATTAACCTGGAAATCGGCTTTGATCGATCAGGGTATTTGTACCCGTTGGACAATTGGGTATTAAAGTTCATTTTACCGGAACTGTACCATTTGCTGATGGTGTCCTTTCGGTGTCCAAATGTGGAGCTAAACCTGATTTGGTCGTCGGTTTTTCTGATGGTCTGTCCTTCTTGTGCATTGAGTCCATAGCGAAAATCCAAGGTGTTGTTCCACTGTACGTAGCGAAATTTGTAATTGCGTTCGCTGTGAAGACTCATGATTCCCGAAACGGAATTGTTGCCCCCAGCATTCCAATTGACAAAGGCTACTTCGTTGAGGTTTATGGTCGCTCGGTTGGTTTTCGTCCAGAAAGAGGGCATGTGGAAGCGCTTTATTTTTTCTTGGATGTTGGATCCGGTGACACTACGCGTATCTACAGGTTTTATCGCCGCTCCTTGACTTCGCGTATAGGCCATCGGTTGGCTGAGTCTAATGACAATGGTGTCTAACTTTTGTAGCGTGTCCTTAGGGGCCTCCTTGCCGACCCCTTGTCCTTGGGCGAGTGTATCCAAGGCGCGCAGACGCATAATTGCCTGGGCGGCCGCGGACTTAATCGAGTCAATTTTCTGGTTGGTAGAACCTGAGGTTTGCGCTTGAAGTGTAAACGCACCTAATACGACGAGGAGGAATAATTGAATTATACGCATTCGTTCAGGGTATTAATCAGATGGTTTACGTCAAGTCCTACAGAGGCTTTTTGTTGTTCAGGTGTTCCGTGAGCAATAAACTGGTCGGGGACTCCGAGGTGTTTGATTTTCATATACTGATTGTTCTCCATCAAAAATGGGACCAAAGAAGCGCCGAACCCACCGGAGATGCATCCCTCTTCAGCGGTAATTACCTGATTAAATTGACGGCTGATTTCGGCTAGTCGTTTGATATCCAGAGGTTTGACAAACGGAAAATGATAGTGGGCAAATGCCTCCGGTGCTTGGCACCGTTCTCTTGCGGTTGCGATATCGACACTTAGGGTGCCTGTGGTCAGAATGGCGATTTTTGCTGTCTTACTTGGAGGAGTCACAGGGATTGATTGGCCGATGTCCATCAGGGAAAACGGGTGATATTGCAACGGATAGCGCGTATTCCCTCTGGGATATCTAATGGCTATGGGCCGGTCTAGCCCTTTCTGAGCGGTGTACAGCAAGTTTCTGAGTTCAATTTCATCCTTTGGGGCGGCCACCCATAGATCGGGAATACATCCCAAAAAAGCGAGATCAAACACTCCTTGGTGCGTTGCTCCATCAGCACCAACAAATCCTGCACGGTCAATGGCCAGAATAACGGGCAATTTTTGCAGGGCGACATCGTGGATGATCTGGTCGTATGCGCGCTGTAAAAAGGTGGAATAAATACAGCAGATCGGTACCCCCCCTTGTGCAGCCATACCTGCGGCTAGGGTCACTGCGTGTTGTTCGGCAATACCCACATCGATGACCCGATCGGGCATCATATCCATCAAGGGTTTCAGACCACTTCCCGAGGGCATAGCTGGAGTAATAGCCCATATTTTTGGGTTCATGCGCATCAGCTCTGCGATGGTCGCCCCAAATACTTCTTGGTATTTTGGATGTGTTCCCTCAGGGGGATGGGGATAAATGGCTCCCGTAGTCTTGTCAAATTTCCCTGGGGCGTGGTAGGTTACCTGGTCCTGTTCTGCGGCGGCTAGCCCTTTTCCTTTGACTGTTTTTACGTGCAGCACTCGAGGGCCTACCTGTTTTTTTTGCGCTTGCAGGGCTGCGATTAATTCTGGGAGGTGGTGCCCATCCACAGGTCCTTCGTAGGCCAAGCCCATAGCGGTAAATATATTGGGGGTGTTCGGAGTAAGGGAGGCAAAATGCTCCTTGAGTCCCCCTACGCTGGGATCAATTCCCATGGCGTTGTCGTTGAAAATAATCAGTAGGTCTGCTTGTGTGGCCCCTGCGTGGTTGAGGCCTTCCAAAGCCATGCCGCTACATAGCGCGGCGTCACCCACCACAGCGATGTGCTTTTGATTCGTTCTTTTTTGAGCGTTGATCAGCGCCATACCCAGGGCCGCTGAAATAGCGGTTGAACTGTGACCAGTCCCAAAGGCATCATAAGGGGACTCATCACGCACGGGAAAACCGCTCAGTCCACCCCATTGTCGGTTGGTATCAAAAGCGTCCCATCGACCAGTCAGCATTTTATGTCCGTAAGCTTGATGGCCCACATCCCAAATCAAAGTGTCTTTTGGGGTGTCAAAAACGGTGTGCAGTGCAATGGTTAACTCAACTACACCCAAAGAGGCCCCAAGGTGACCTTCTTTGGTGGATACCGCCTCGATGATAGAGGCCCTCAGTTCTTGGGCCAATGCACCCAATTCCTCCATCGAAAGTGAGCGTAAATCATCTGGACTCTTAATGTGTGGGCTGAAGGACATGGCCAGTAAAATTACAAAATCTCTTCTTATCTTTCGGGTCATGACTGAGATCGAACAACTGGAGACGGACCAAGCCATGATGCGCAAAGCATTGGATGAAGCGATGCGCGCCTATGAAGCGGGTGAAGTACCTGTGGGAGCGATTGTTGTCGCTGGGGGGCGGGTGATTGCCCGGGCCCATAATTTAACCGAGCGACTAAACGATGTCACGGCACACGCAGAGATGCAAGCCATTACGGCAGCAGCCCATTACCTAGGAGGAAAATACCTGAAAGGATGTACGTTATATGTCACCCTAGAGCCCTGCATGATGTGCGCAGGCGCATTGGCTTGGGCACAAATCGATCGCGTGGTTTTTGGCGCCAGTGATCCTGGTCGTGGGGGGTTATCTCAACCGGGTGCATTGCACCCTAAGACTCAGTTAACCTCAGGTGTTTTGGGGGAATCATGTGCTGAGCTGATGCAAAATTTCTTTGCGCAAAGACGTAAAAAAACCTCTTAGCACAGGCTAGAGGTTTCTTCATTGGGTTGGAAAGTGTGTATCTTCTATAACATGCTTACATTGACAGCGATTCTTCCTTTTTTGCCATCTTCCTCTTCGTAGCTCACTTTGTCGCCTTCGTTGATTTGGATGCCTTTGAGGGCGGTTGCGTGTACAAAAATGTCGCTTCCAGTCTCATCATTGGTAATGAATCCATACCCTTTTGATCCATTGAAAAATTTTACAGTTCCAGTCATGGGAGAAAAAAATAAAAATGTTAAAGAATAAAGGTATAGAAAAAACGATTCAAAAAAATAAGTGATTCAAAAAATTTCCGTGAAAATTATTGATTATCAGTAGTTTTCGTCGTATTGCTTTGCATTTTTTCGATGTTTTCTGGGGTGAGCATGTAGTTTTTTAGGGATTTGCCGCGTGAGGCTAAGGCCAAAAAGGCAGGCATCACCAACAAGAAAAGGGCTGCCGTTCCCGCTCCAGTCCATCGGTGGGCTTCAACCTCAGTAAGGTCCCCTGTGATTCCGTAAGCAATCGCTCCCAAACAGCCGATGGCCGCTAGGGCCAATATATTTTTTGTCGCTCGAGTCATCAAATGGTAAAGTGGATTAGTTTTCTTCTGTATGCGGTGAGCAATTTAGATTTTGAGATAAATCCATAGTATTGGCCTTCTTTGACTAGGGGCAGGTTCCACGCAGAGCTCTCTTGGAATTTTTGCATGATGCCCACCATATTGTCTTGGTCTACATCGATCACTTCTGGAGGTTCGTGCATGAGATCACGCACTTTAATCGAATCGTATTGGCTGGGGTCAAACATGATGGATCGGATATCGTCCAAGAGTACAATACCCAGTAGCGCTCCTGTTTCAGGGTGGGTAACCGGGAAAATATTGCGCGAGGAGGGAACCACCGCTTCATGAATCATTTGCCCCAAGGTCATTTTTGGGTGAACAGGTATAAAATTTCGTTCGACGACCGACTCCATGTCCATCAACGTGAGTACCGCGTGGTCTTTGTTGTGGGTGATCAGTTCCCCTTTTCGGCCCAGTTCCATGGTGTACACCGAGTGAGGATGGGCCCATTTGGTTATTCCATAGCCCAGCGCTGCTGTGATCATCAGCGGGATAAAAAGCGTGTATCCTCCCGTGAGCTCTGCGATTAAGAATATAGCGGTAAGCGGTGCGTGCAAGACACCGGCCATCAACCCACCCATGCCCACCAAGGCAAAATTGGCTTCGGAGACGGGGGTGAAAAATCCGGTAAGGTTGATGATGCGCGCCACCGTAAAACCCATCACACTGCCCATAAACAAGCTGGGGGCAAATATACCACCCACTCCTCCTGCACCAAAAGTGATGCTGGTCGCGACGACTTTGATCATGACCAAAGCACCGAGCAACAATACCAGGGACCAGGGATGGTCGAGGAAGGTAGAAAATACCGTATTGTTAAATATTTGTTCGCTGTTGCCGTACAACAGTTTGTTGATGGTGCTAAATCCTTCTCCGTACAAAGGGGGAAAGAAATAAATCAACACCCCGAGAAGGGCTCCACCAAGCACTAGGCGCACCCAAAGGCGCGAGATCGCCTCAAATCTTTTGTGGATCCAGTCGTAAGTGCTCGCAAAGTATATGGAGGTAATTCCCGCCACTAAACCGAGCAGCATAAAAAACGGTAACTGATCGACTAAAAATGGTTCTAGAACCTGAAAAGGCAACACGGTTTGCGCGCCGAAAAAGAAATAGGAGGTGATGATGGCCGACAGTGATGCGAGTAATAACGGCAACAAAGACATCAGGGTGAGGTCCAATGAAAAGACTTCTACAGCAAAAATAATGGCAGCGATGGGCGCTTTAAAGATGGAGGAAAGTGCTCCGGCTGCAGCACAACCGATCAGCAGCGTTCTTTGAGATTGGTTGATGTGAAACAGTCTGGACAGGTTGGAACTGATAGCCGCACCAGTAGCAACCGTTGGACCTTCGAGACCAACAGAACCTCCAAAACCCACGGTGATGGGGGCGGTGAGTATGGAACCAAACATCTGATAGCGCTTCATCAACCCTTTTTTCTTGGAGATGGCATACAAGGTGGAAGGAATCCCGTGGCTCACTTTTCTGCGAATACCGAAATTGATGATCACAAATACCAAAGCCAGCCCCACTACAGGGGATAAAAAGTAAAAGGCATCGTGGTAGGACTTGATCAAGTTTCCCTCGAGCAAGTTTTGGAAGAAGTGGGTGGCATTCTTGAGAATAGCGGCACCTAATCCTGAGGTAAAGCCCACGAGCACACTCAGCAGATAGATAAATTGTTTCTGCGAGATGTGTTTGGCGCGCCAAATCAGAAATCGAGTGATTAAGTCGTTCTTTTTGGCGGGCATCACTTAAGATTTTAAGGATAAGGCAATGTTGAGCTCGTCGAGTTGGGCTTGATCCAGCATCGAAGGGGCATCGATCATCACATCTCTTCCCGCATTGTTTTTCGGGAAGGCAATAAAATCTCGAATGGTCTCTTGACCGCCTAAAATAGCCACTAAACGGTCTAGCCCAAAGGCCAATCCGCCATGTGGAGGGGCCCCGTACTCAAAGGCATCCATTAAAAAGCCGAACTGAGCTCGGGCTTGTTCCGGGGTGAATCCCAATAGCTGAAACATGCGCTGTTGAGTGGCTTTGTCGTGGATTCGGATGGATCCCCCACCTATTTCATTGCCGTTGAGCACCAAATCGTAGGCATTGGCCTTGACAGCTCCTGGATCAGATTCCAAAAGGTGCATTTGGTCAGGCTTGGGCGAGGTAAACGGGTGGTGCATCGCGTGCCAGTGGCCAGTCTCTTCATCCTGCTCCAAGAGCGGGAAGTCTACCACCCAAAGCGGGGCAAATTCATCTGATTTTCTCAAACCTAAGCGTTGGGCAGTTTCCATGCGCAAAGCGCTTAGCTGAGTTCTGGTTTTCGAAGCAGGGCCACTCAGCACCCAGATCAAGTCACCGGGTTGTGCTCCAGTGGCTTCGGCCCAGGCAGCGATGTCTTGTTCGGTGTAGAATTTGTCGACGGATGATTTATAGCTTCCATCTTCACCGCATCGCACATAAACCATTCCACTAGCACCGATTTGTGGTCGTTTGACCCAGTCGATCCAACCGTCGATATCTTTGCGGGTCATGCTATTGCCGCCGGGCACGGCAATCCCCACCACGAGTTCAGCTTGGTTAAATACGGAAAAATCTTTGTGTTGGGCTACTGCGTTGAGCTCTCCGAACTTCATACCAAATCGAATATCTGGCTTGTCGTTTCCATAAGTTTTCATGGCCTGGTCAAAGGTCATACGCGGAAAAGGCTCTGTGTACGTCAAGCCCAAAATCTCTTGCAACAAGTGCTTGGTCATGCCCTCAAAAGTGTTGAGTACATCTTCTTGAGTAACGAACGCCATTTCGCAATCGATCTGGGTAAATTCTGGTTGGCGGTCAGCCCTTAAGTCTTCATCGCGGAAACACTTAACCAGTTGGTAGTACCGATCCATACCCCCAACCATCAATAGTTGCTTAAAGGTTTGAGGGGACTGGGGCAGGGCGTAAAATTGCCCTGGGTTCATTCGGCTAGGCACCACAAAATCACGCGCTCCCTCCGGGGTAGATTTGATTAAGTAGGGGGTTTCTACATCGATAAACCCTTGATCGGATAAGTATTTACGAACCTCCATAGACACGCGGTGCCTAAAGATGAGGTTGTTTTTTACCGGGTTACGGCGGATGTCGAGGTACCTGTATTTGGCCCTGATCTCCTCGCCTCCATCGGTTTGGTCTTCGATGGTGAAGGGAGGTAGTTTAGCGTTGTTCAACACAGTGAGTTGGTCCACCAATACTTCGATGGCTCCTGTGGGTAGGTTGGGGTTGGCGGAGTCGCGTAAAATCACCGTTCCGCTGATTTGAATCACAGTTTCTCGGCCTAAACCTTTAGCGAGTTCCACCAAAGAAGCTTCAGTTCTATCGGCATCAAAGATCAACTGGGTGATCCCGTAGCGGTCGCGTAGGTCAACCCAGCACATAAAACCTTTATCCCTTACTTTTTGCACCCAGCCGCTTAGGGTGACTCTTTTTTGTGCATCGCTGGCCCTAAGGGCACCACAGGTAGTATCTCTAAACATAAATGCGCTTAATCTGCTGCAAAAATACAAAGTATTCTGCAGCTCTTAAGCGCACTTGTTCAAAATAGAGCAGTGATTATGCCCCTGTATATCTTCTTGAGGCAAATAACCCCCACTTAATTCTATAGGTCATGTACAAAAGCACCGGCACGATGATCAGCGTTAAGAAGGTCGCCACCGTCAGACCAAAAATAACGGTCCACGCCAGTGGCCCCCAGAAAATTACATTATCGCCTCCGATATAAATCTGTGGGTCTCCAGTAGAAAACAAACTGATAAAGTTGATGTTTAACCCAATGGCCAGCGGAATCAAACCAAGCACCGTGGTGATGGCCGTGAGAATTACAGGTCGCAGACGGGCTTTACCCGCTGAAATCAAGATCGGAATCAACAATTCTTTGGACAGCAACATGCGGTCCTCTATTCCCTTGGCAACTTTGTAGCGGTCGATCAACAATTGCGCGTAGTCCAGAAGCACTACACCGTTGTTGACCACGATACCCGCCAGCGCAATGATTCCCATCATCGTCATCATGATCACAAAGCTCCATCCTGTGAGGATGAGTCCGCCAAATACTCCGATAAAACTCAAGAAAATGGCGATCATAATGATCAGGGGTTTGGAGATTCCAGAGAATTGGAAAATCAGTAGAAACATAATCAATCCAAGTCCAGAGAAGAATGCGCCTATCAGAAACTGCATTTGTTTGTTTTGCTCTTCAATCTGACCGGTGTAATCAACTTTGATGTCCTTGGGCATATCCTCAAACGATAACATCTCATTCTGAATGCTGTTTACCACAGCCTGAGCATCGCTAAATCCTGGTTTTAGCCCAGAATAAACGGTTACTACGCGTTTGTTGTCTCTGTGTTTGATCGCGCTAAATCCTGTGGTGTTTTTTCGTTTGGCCACTGCAGAAATGGGGATTTCTTTGATTTGACCGTTGGCTGGATCCCTAAAGATGATGTTTTGGTCAAACAATGCAGATGGGTTGTGTTTCAGGGATTCGTTGAAGCGCACATTAATGTCGTAGTCTTCACCTTTTTCCTTGTAAACACCTGCTTTTTCGCCAAACAAAGACCTTCTGAGTTGCATGCCTACCTGGCCTACTGCAATCCCAAGCGCTCCAGCTTTTTCCCGATCTACTTCAACAGACATGGACGGGTTTCCTTTGTTTACATCAATTTTTAATTCCTCGACACCGTCGATATTTCGCGTGTTCAGGTAAGCGCGCATGCGCTCTGCTGTGAGAATTAATTCATCGTAGTCCGGACCTTCAAGTTCGATGTTAATCGGATAGCCGACCGGAGGGCCATTGGCATCTTTTTCTACAGAAATAGCTACACCGGGATAGAGCCCGTGTAGTGCTTCCTGAACTTTAAGGCGCAAGACCTCAGAGTCTTGACCTCTTCGGTATTTGTATTCCCTAAGTGAAGCGGTAATTTTTCCCCTGTGCGGCATTTCTGCGGCAGAACCGCCATCGGTTTGTGGATTACCCGCACCTTCTCCAACCTGAGATACCGCAGATTCCAACATATAGTTGTAGGTTCCATCCAGGTACATTGGATCACTGAGCACAGCATACACCTCTTTTTCGATGTCCAAGGTCATCTGATTGGTTTTTTCTATATCGGTGCCTTGAGGGTATTCGATATAGACCACAATTTGATTAGGTCTGTTGTCTGGGAAGAACTCAATTTTTGTTCTTCCCGCTCCCACAGACACCCCAAAGAATACAAATGAAGCCAACAGCAGCACCACTGTAGTTGCGAAATAATAGTACATGTTCCGGCCCCTAAACGCTCGGGCCAACTGTCGTTCATACCATGATTCAAAGCGCACTAGACTGTTGTTTTGGAAGGCATTGGCCCATTTTTTTAGGGCGTATTTATAGATCCAAAACATAGCAGCGGTAACGATCATCAAGGTTCCTAGTCCGCGCAGGGTTCCGCCAAACAACAAAATCAACGAACCGAATCCACCGAGAATTGCAGTGATGCGCCACAGCTGTTTGCGGGTCAATACCTTTTCATCGGTATCCATAAACTGGGCAACCAACATAGAATTCATGAATATGGCTACCACCAATGAAGATCCCAATACCACCGATAGGGTGATGGGGAAGTAGATCATAAATTGACCAAAAATCCCGGGCCACAACCCTAAGGGGACAAAGGCAGCTACCGTCGTGGCTGTCGAGATGATGATGGGATAGGCAATTTCACTGATCCCCTGTTTGGCTGCTTGAACGCGGGGCATACCCTCGCTCATCAGTCGGTAAACGTTTTCCACGACCACAATACCGTTGTCCACCAACATACCCAGCCCCATGATCATACCAAAAAGAATCATGGTGTTGAGCGTGTACCCAAGCCATGAAAGCACCATAAAGGAGATAAACATGGACATGGGGATGGCAAAACCTACGAATAGGGCATTTCTGAATCCTAAAAAGAACATCAGCACCAGAACGACCAACAGAATTCCGAAGATGATGTTGTTGACCAGATCATCTACTTGATTGAGGGTTTTTTCAGAGGTGTCGTTGGAAATACTCACATCTAGGTTGGAAGGAAGTACCTGGTCTTGCGCTTCTTGAATGATGGCGCGGATATCCTCTGCAGCCTGAATCATGTTTTTTCCAGATCTTTTTTTCACGGAAAGCATGACCACTTCCTCGCCAAACATGCGGGCATAAGTGGTGCGTTCCTTGTCTTGGAAACTGATTTGAGCCACGTCGGATAGGTAGATTGTTTTGCCTTCTGATTTAACGACAAAACGCTCCAAGTCACTGGGGTTTTCAATTTCCCCAATCACGCGCAGTGTTCTCCTTTGTCCGCTTTGTACCAAATTTCCCGCAGAGACAGTCATGTTTCCGTTGGCAATGGCGCCGAGCACATCGTTAAAGCTCACTTGGGCGGCCATCATTTTGTAGACATCAACAGCTACCTCTACTTCTTTTTGTTGAACGCCAAGGATAGATACCTCCTTGATTTGAGGCAGAGACTCTATTTGATCTTGTAAGTATTCGGCAAAATCATTGAGTTTTTCCACAGGAAAATCACCGGTGAGGTTGATGTTCATGATGGGCACTTCCTCTGAGAGGGTCAAATCAAAAACATTGGGTTCGACTTTTGACCCATTGAATGTGGGCCAGTCCTCAGAGGCCTTTTCGGCATCCACTTTGTCCTTGATCAATTGTTTGGCCGTCTGAACTTCGATCTCTTCATCAAATTCCACCATGATCATCCCGTAGTCTTGTTGCGCTGTGGAGACGATTTCCACCACATTGCGGACTGTCTTTAGCTCATCTTCAAGGGGCTCAATGATCAGACGCTCAATATCTTCAGCAGAGTTTCCAGGGTAAGGCACACTGACGTATATATTGGTCTCTTTGATCTCTGGAAAATCCTCGCGAGGCAAGTCGTAGTAGGCACCCAATCCAAGGACCAGGAAAAATGCGATCAACACATAGATGATCGATGGGTTGTCAATGGCCCAAGCCGCTGGCTTGAACAGTTTGCTGACGTTGCGTTCTTGTTTACTGTTCATCTGCTGGAGCAATTACTTTTACTTTTTGGCCATCGCGTACTTTTCTAGAACCCTCTAACACCACCAGTTCGCCAGGGTTTAACCCGGAAGTGATTTCAATTAGATTTCCTTGGGCCAGGCCAGTGGTTACTGTGCGTTGTTCTGCTTTAGTAACCCCTTCTTGATCTGGAGTTCCCACTACGTACAGGTACTGTTCACCTTGTGCATTTTCAGACAGGATACTCAGCGGAACCATCAATGCGTTCGGGTTTTGGTAATCTCTGATCAATACTCGAGCATTGAGGTTAGGTTTGATGGACTTCTGGGTGTTTGGCACCGCAATTTCAGCGCTAAAACTTCTGTTTGAGGGGGCGATGTAGTTTCCGGTTTCTCTTACCGCTGAGGTAATGGTGTCTCCCAATACAGGAATAACCACCAATGCTTTATCCCCTTTTTTTACCTGACCGATATATCGTTCTGGGACATCAACGGCTACATACATGTCTTGTAAGTTGATCAAGCGAAACAGCGCTGATCCAGGCCCTGGAGCCACCACAGTTCCAGGATCCTGAAGCAATTCATCGATGATTCCAGAAAATGGAGCCTTGATTTCCGCTTTGGCTAAGGTGCTTTCGAGTTGATCTAATTGCCCTTTTTGTGCGCTGTAATTGGTTTTTGCTTGGAGGTATTGAATCTCTGAGCCAATGTTTTGTTTCCAAAGGGCGCTTTGGCGATCATACGTTGTTTTGGCCAGTGCAGTAGAGGCTTTTAATGCGGCTACTTGAGCGCTCAATGCGGCGGCATCTATGCGGGCGAGCACCTGTCCTTTACTCACTTGTTGCCCTTTTTTTACACGTACCTCCAATAGAGTTCCCGCAAGTTCAGGGTAAATCAAGATGTTTTCTTGGGTAGTCACGTCTCCTTGAAGATCCACGTAGTGTTCAAATGCAGCTGGAGCTACATCATGGGCGGTGATCAGTTGTAGGTTATCCGTGGATTCCCAGGCCGACAAGGCTTCGTCTACTTGTTGCAGTTCGGATGATAACGACTCTATCTGTGTTTTCAATGCGGTACGTCGCTCGATCAGGGCTTGTTGATCAGCAGGTAATTCTTCTGCTTTTGGTCCACAAGCAGTGATCCATAGCGCAGCACTTAAGGCAAATATGATTTTTTTCATGGGTAGGGTTATTTCTAGTCGTTGATGGTTAATGTTTCTAAGGCAGTTTTTGCATTGATCAGGTCGAGCATCGCTTGCAGATAGGTACTTTGAGCGCCGTAAAGCTGTAATTGGGCTTCCCTGAGCTCAAATCCACTGGCGATTCCCTCTTTGAATTTTATCTGGTTTTTTTGTTCAATACGCTCCGCTAGCTTTAAGTTTTGCCCAGATGTGTGGTAGTTGTCCATGGCTAGTGTCCAGGCGCTTTGCGCTTGTTCCCACTGCAGCAATACTTGCTTCTGGGTTTGAGTCAGGTTATTCTGCGCTTTTAGGTAGGCGATTTTGGCTCTTTTTGTTTTGGCCGTATTTCCCAGTGAAGTGAATAGAGGCATGTTGATGTTGACCCCCAGAATCGATGAATTAAACCACTGTTGCTGGTTTTGGGTAAAGGCAAATGTATCCGCAAACGCACTGGAGTTGTAATTGACAAATGTGTTGATGCTTGGCAGCGAATAACTTTTTTGCAATTTTAGTTCAAGGCGCTTTTGCTCTTTGAGATTGACGCCTAACTGGTAGTCTATATTCTTGTCTGCCACAAATTCTTCAGTCACAGGCTCGAGTAATTCTTGGGCGGCCAGTTTGGCTAGTTCATCGGTTAGTTCGATCTGGTGGTCCAGCTCAAGGCCGAGCAATAAATTCAGCATTTGCTGGCTGATCATCACAACACGTCGGCTGTTTCGGCCTTGATTTTCCAAGTTGGCTAAAGTGATTTGAATTTGTTCGATCGCCTCTTCTTCCACCATACCTTGTGCCCACATTTTTTGGGTTTCCTCAGCGGTTGCTTTGAGTTGTTTGATGTTGTTAGCAATAATTCGCTCGCTTTCCTGAGCAGCTAGAACTCCTGTGTAGGCGTTCACTACGGCCTTTTGTACCTCAATTTTTGTTTTGATTTCGGACAGTGCGCTGATTTCGATAAATGTTTTGATCGCTTGTAGTCCGACCAAATAAGATCCGTTAAATATTTGTTGCCTCAAAGTAGCTGTAGCAGACATCTGTTGCTTTTGACCAAAAGTCACTGGTATAAAGGTGCCCGGCTCACCGCCAAAAAATTCTCCAGGTAACAGCGAAACGGGCCTTTTCAGCTGGTTTTGATAGTCTAGCCCGCCATCTATTTGAGGTAATCCAGAGGCTATGGTCACCCACTTTTGGGCATAAGCATCCCGAACATCCTGCGCAGCATTAACCATCTGGTTGTTGTGGGCGTAGGCATAACTCAACGCTTGATCTAAGCTGAGCTTGGTGGGTACTTCTTGAGCCCGAGCCACAAATAGGGTGATGGAAAGAGCGATAAACAATTTTATTTTCATGACTGTGCGGTGATTTGATCGATGATTTCTACTCCTTTGGGTGTTGCGATACCCCGAAGGTGGTAGGCTAGATGGAGATTAAACAATTTGTTTTTATCAAAGTTTTCGCTGGGGAACAACTCTTCATGACGCACAGCGTTAAAGCCAGCAAAAAAAATACGCGTCACAAAGGCTAGATCGATGTCAGGTCGGTATAGTCCAAGTTCAATACCTCTTTTAAGGTTGTTTTGGGTGCAATCTTGGATCGTTTGAAACTGCTTACGAACTAATACAGCAAAAATTTTGGGGTAGTAGCGTTGAAGTTGATAGTGGGGGGATGATTTTTCATCCTGTAGTGCTGAACGAGAAAACTCTTTGATGGCAAACATCTCCTCAATGGGGTTCTTTTCTCCATCGCAAATGCAGCTAATTCCCGTGGAAATATGTTCAAATAAGTGGTCCGTTACCGCAGAGACCAGCGCGGTTTTGTCCTGATAAAATTGATAAATGGTTTTCTTTGACATCCCCAGCTCTTTGGCCAGGTCGTCCATAGTGACGCTTTTAAACCCGTGGTTCAGGAATAGCTCCTTGGCTTTAATCAGGATTTCGTTTTGCATAGCGGCTGCAAAAGTACGCCGGAAACTGAGAAAACAATTTTAGTTTCCGCAGTTTTTACACAAAATTAACATATTGGTTTAGACCTTTCGATCCATCAGTTGGTGCGCAAAATTTTGAAGTCCTGCACCAGCGTGTCCTGAAGTGCTTAGTTGACGGCAGCTTTCTAAGGCTGATTCGGTGTATTGTTCGATTAACGAGCGGGTATATTTATCGGCTCCAGCCGCCCTAAATATGGCCAATACTTCTTCGATTTTATGGGGTTGATTTCCCTTTTCACTGTACCAGTGCTTGAGCGCTTGTCGCTGCTTTTCATCGGATTGTTTTAAAGCATGGAGGTAAAGCACGGTTTTTTTGTTGTTTAATATATCCCCGCCAATGGATTTTCCAAAGGTGGCCTCGTCCCCAAAACAGTCTAAATAGTCATCTTGCAATTGAAAAGCCAGGCCTAAATCCCTGCCAAAGGCATAGATCAGCTCTTGATCCTTAGGGGAAGCCTCAGCGATGATCGCGCCCATTTTTAATGCAGCAGCCACGAGCACCGCTGTCTTGAATTCGATCATTTTTAAATATTGGGTTTCACTCACTGAGGTACTGGTTTCAAAATCAACGTCCATCTGTTGTCCTTCACACACCTCAAGGGCTGTTTTCGACAAAAGCTGATACAGGGATTTAAATACATCACCCTGGTAAACTTCTAGTTGTTTGTAGGCCAAAATCAACATGGCATCACCGGATAATATTCCTGTATTTACATCCCATTTGGTGTGTACCGTGGTTTTCCCCCTTCTCAGGGGTGCAGCGTCCATGATGTCATCGTGTACCAAAGAAAAATTGTGGAATATTTCGATGGCCAGTGCAGCCTGTAGGGCGTTTTTGGCGGGAGCGCCAAATGTTTCGGCCCCCATCAAGGCCAAAATCGGGCGCATTCTTTTTCCGCCCAATTGCATCATATAATCGATGGGTGTATAGAGTCCCTCAGGAGATTTTGGCAAAGGCCACTGGGCTAGATGATCTAAAAAAAGCTTTTGGTAGGATTCTAGAGGCTGCATAAGGCTTGTTTGCCCCAAAAATACACGATTTTATGGCAGACCCTCAGGCCTTTGGCTAAATAAAATTTATATTTGAGCGACTAAAAACGTTCGTGATGATTGAAGAAGTAATCGCTTATTTTGAGACGATTCCCCCAGTTCGGGCAGCCTTGTACGCTTCTTTATTTACTTGGGCACTTACCGCCCTTGGCGCCTCGTTAGTTTTCTTTTTTAAAACGATGAATCGAGCTTTTCTCGACGGTATGTTAGGCTTTACTGGAGGTGTCATGGTAGCTGCTAGTTTTTGGAGTTTGCTAGCCCCAGGTATAGAAATGAGTGACGGAGAGGGGTTTGTGAAGGTAATTCCTGCAGCCGTTGGATTTTTGGGTGGGGCTTTATTTTTGTTTGGCTTGGACAAAATTCTACCCCATTTGCACATCAATTTTAAGGAAAACAAAACGGAAGGAATCAAAACCCCTTGGCACAGAACTATTTTACTGACTTTAGCGATCACCTTGCACAACATCCCTGAAGGATTGGCGGTAGGAGTGCTTTTTGGGGGTGTAGCTGCTGGATTTGAAGGAGCCTCCATCGGCGCTGCAGTAGCCTTAGCGCTAGGTATTGGGTTACAAAATTTTCCAGAGGGATTTGCCGTGTCTATGCCTTTGCGCAGGCAGGGTTTGAGCAGAACTAAAAGTTTTTTATACGGTCAGGCCTCAGCGATTGTGGAACCGTTTGCCGCAGTGCTCGGCGCTTGGGCCGTATTGACCTTTGAACCGATTTTGCCTTACGCCCTCTCTTTTGCTGCAGGGGCTATGATCTTTGTTGTGGTTGAGGAAGTGATTCCAGAAACCCAACAAGACAAATACACGGACATCGCTACCCTCGGGTTTATCGGGGGATTTATTGTCATGATGACGCTCGATGTTGCGCTGGGTTAGTCTCTTTTGCGCCATTTCTTTTGGCCTTTTCGGAACGGTGATGCCCAACACGGCTTCACTTCGGGTCAGTGTATCTCAAATCGCCCAAGAAAAAGGCTCCGTAAAGTGGGCGCTGTACGACAATGAAAATGCCTACGAGCAGCGAACACCCGCTGTGAAATCTGGAAGTATCCCCGTGACAGGCGACACCATGTCTTGGGACGTTACGGGACTAGCTCCTGGATCATACGCACTGGCCATTTATCACGACGTAAACAACAACGGAGTGCTCGACCTCAATTTTTTAGGAGTGCCCAAGGAACCCTATGCGTTTTCTGGTTCAAGCTCATCTAAATGGCTTCCGCCGAGTTTTGCCAAGGCCGCAGTTCAGGTCGCCAAAAACACACTCATCAAAATTTCATTCCCATGACCGAATTACTCACACATTTTTTAGGCGCTCTATACGGAGCAATGGCGTTAATTTTAGGAGCCTTTGGCGCACATGCTCTGAAAAAAAAGGCGACAGCTGAACAGCTGGCCAGCTTTGAAACAGGGGTGCGGTATCAATTTTATCACGCGTTATTGTTGGTGGTTTTGGGCTACGGATTGGGTTTCCAACACCCCGTAGAATCCTGGGTGGTCACTTGTTTTATGGTAGGTACGCCCATTTTTTCCTGGAGTATTTTTGGGTTGGTGTGGAGTGATATTCGCGGAAACAAATGGCGTTTTTTAGGTCCTGTGACGCCGATTGGCGGACTTATTTTAGCGATAGGCTGGTTGCTGCTGGTCTATGACAGCGTACGGTTTATATTTTAATCAGTTGATTTTACTGAGTTTAAAAGCTTCCATCGATTCATTGGGGGGTAATTGAAGCGCAGGGCCCCAAAACGACTTGTCATAGGAATTGAGTTTCGTCCACTCTTTTTGATGATTAGGCTTCCACGCACTTATTTCTTCCGATTTTAGAGGCTTTTGGGTCTGCAATAGGTAGGTGAATTCCTCTTGTTTTGTTGCTTTAAAGTTTACTTTAAAGTCTACTTCATTGAGCTTTTTACTCCCTATGGTTCTGCTTTTGCGCTCCATCATGGACAGAGGTCGATCTACGCGAACCCAAGCTTCTTTACGGAGCATACCCACATGCAGTTGGTACCCGCCCTGTGTGTTGGGTTTATAGATGTAGTGTCCTTTGTAACCGGTTACTTTATAGGCAATACCCAGCAAGGCAAATGATTTAATCGGTTTTAGGTTGTTGAATTTGTATTGCACTACCGCGTAGTCTGTTTCGTTGATCCAAAGTGT
Source organism: Flavobacteriaceae bacterium (assembly GCA_023260435.1). GTDB lineage: Bacteria > Bacteroidota > Bacteroidia > Flavobacteriales > Flavobacteriaceae > MAG-120531. The sequence continues at coordinate 22,267 of JALQVG010000084.1, forward strand.
GCCGTTAAAAGAGGCACCTGACTTTGGCTCAAACCGCACCACATATACCCAGTCGTTTTGGTACCAACGGTAATCAATGATTTGAAACGTATACTTTTTAAAGTTTTCAAAAACATCGACTTGCCCGTCCTCGGAGTAAAACGCGGCCTCCTCCATTTCTTTTCGCCATCCCTGGGCTTGCATGGCCTGTCCCGCAGAACGTTTGATGCGTTCTTGAGTCAGCTGTTCTGGAGTTTTCGCGCTGTCTTTGGCTTTTTTTGACGAAAACTCAAAGTCATCTTCTTTGAGTTTTTTGCCAAACACCCCGGACTTGACCTTAAAAAAGTGACCTGCTTCTAGGCCTTTCGTGATCTTTTTTTCCAGTTGTTCTTCGATGTTGGCGATGTCAAAGGTTTTGTCTTCATCCTCTAGGATCATTCCTTTAACCAGTTCAGTTTGGAGACCTGTATTCGTTCCGCCGATGGCCGCGCGAAATATTCCCTCTTTGTGCACATCTGACCGTGTGGGTATGGATTGCGCTAAATTTTTGAAGAACGTTTGGTCAAACGCGGGGTCTGTAGACTTTTTAAGTTTAAAATTTGTGTTTTGCTGGGTGTAATCTGATCTGCGGATAAAGTATTGAATTTCTTGAGGTTGCTGGCTGAGGTAGTGTTTTTGCATAGCTGCCCTCGCCTTAGAAATCAATTCATCAACCTCGATTTTTTTGTTGGACAATACCACTTCGTTGAGCGAAATGGGAGCGATTGACAAATCTAAAGTATCCCCGGTACCCAGGACGGTTACAGATTCTTTTTTCTGTCCCCAAACTAGGAGCACAGTACCTAAAAACAAAATGGTAAGCCAATTTTTCATCTGTATTAGGACGATTTCCAAGAAGTATTGTTACTAATGGCACCCGCAATCAGTGCCGCAATGACCCTTCTTTTTTTTTCCGAACCATGGTCGAATAAGGAAGAAAACCGCGGCTCCTACGATAAGG
>JALQVG010000044.1 GCA_023260435.1 Flavobacteriaceae bacterium
GCATTGGCTGATTGGATAATTCCCGCATTGACTCCATGGTCTAGATATGCGTATCTGTTGTTGTTGTTTTTTAGGGTGTAATAGATACCTTGGGTACCGTATCCCAATGGATGCGTGGCGTCCATAGTGACTTGGTAGATGGCTCCAGTAGCTTCATTAGAAATAGCCAAACGCTCAGCTTTTTTGTGGGGCGCCAATCGCTCTTTGATGGCTATTTCTTCTGCGCGTTTATCGGCAGCCTTTTTTTGCTCCGCTGTGCGGTACGTTTTTAGTCCATAACCCTCTTGATCAACAAATAACCCTAAAGCGCCGTCAATAGCGATTAGTTTCCCTCCTGCCTTTACCCACTCAGTGAGTTTTTGCTTAGAACGATCGTTGACAGCGCTGCCAAAAAATGAGGGTAGTATGATGACATCGTATTGACTTAAATCAGTGTTGTTTAACGAGGAGGCCTCTAGTTGGGCCAATGGGTATTTAAGCTCTTGTTCAAAGAAATGCCAGACCTCTCCATAGTTTAACGATGAGGTTCCAGATCCACCCATCAATGCGATTTTAGGAGCCTTGATAACCCGAATTTCTGGAGATCCAAAATCATTTCCTGAATCCACATAACCCGTTGAAGACGTTTCTAGTTCCACCTGATTTTGAAGGGCTATCTCGATTACTTTTTGGTCAAAATCTTTATGTTGTTGGTTTCCTCCTTTAGTGATCAGTAAGCTTCCTTGAGGATAACTTTTTCCATCTACGCTAAATGGGTTTTCGGCATATTTTACCCGAATATTGGCCCGTAGTAATTGGGACAAAAAGGCAGCGTGTTTGGTTCCTTGCCAAGCAGCGATATAGGCCACTGGAGTTTGGTCAGGGGTTTGAATCTCTTTTTTAGGTAGGGTAAAAGTACCTTGCCCCGCTAATTTATCTTCAGTAGCAAAAGCGTTTAGGCCATAGGCATAGGGCATAGACCAACTGGTGATGTCGTAAGTGATCGAATCATTCAGTTGCGGATTGGGCTCAAACAGCACTTGTGTTAACACTGATTTTGGCTGATAAGCACTGATCAATAAATCTTGATCAGATACAGAGAACACTGCTTGTGGTCGACCACTTTGGTACGCATACCCCTTAACCCCTGATTTTGATTTAGCTCTTTGGTATTGAATGCCGTTTTTGTCCAACAATGCTATCAGTTTTTCGAGTTGAGCTGGGTTGCTCTCTCGTTTGATCACAAAGCTTTTGTATTTGCCCTTTGGGGTAGAGGCATTTGAACGGAAATAAGCGCTGTACTGCTTGAGTAACTCTTCTTTATGTATACTGGTCATTTCCACTGCGGAAAGCGCTGCTGTATAATGACCCTCAATCCTGTGTGCTAGGGTAACCGTGTCGCCCACTGCGTTGCGCATGCCGATTCCTGCTCGCCCTCCGCCGCCTTGCTCTATAGTCATGCCAATAGCGCCGTTGTACATTGGGTAGGTGTCTCCATAGGCTGGGTAGAGTAGGTCAAAACGTTCTTTGGTAAAATAAAAACGGCCCATTTGGTCAAAATATTTGGCTGTGTTACGTCCAAACAAATCTTGGAATTGATGTTGGTAGGGGGATAGTTGAGCGTGAAGCGGTTCTGCGGCAGGCGCCATATAAAATGGATTATCGATTCCTTGCTCGTGAAAATCTAAGTGAAGCTGTGGCATCCACTGCTGGTAGAGTTTTAGTCTTTGTTGACTTTCCACTTGAACTTGCCAAGCCCAGTCCCTGTTGAGGTCAAATAGATAATGATTGGCTCTTCCTCCAGGCCAGGGTTCACTGTGTTCCATGGATTGAGGATCGGGCTGCATCAAAGTATTCATTTTTTGGTTGTACCACATCGCATATCGATCTCTCCCATCGGGGTTAATGCATGGATCGATCACCACTACTTGATCTTTTAGCCAAGCCTGAACTTGGGTATTCGACGGATCAGCCAAGGTGTGAAAGGTGGCGATGGCCGCTTCCATACCGACGGATTCGTTTCCGTGTACATTAAAAGACATCCAGTTGATGGGCACCTGGGTAGTTGGGTTTCCTGATATAAGTCCTGAGCGTTTTAGGTTGTCTGTTCTGATTTGTTCCAGACGGGCCATATTTTCCGCACTGGCCAATACCGCCACGAACAAAGGTCTTTTTTCATTGGTTTCCCCATAGGGAATCAATTTGATGTTTGGATTTTGTCCCGCTACTTCTTTAAAATAGTCCACCATTTTGTGGTGAGGGGTGAATCGCTCACCTAGTTTATAACCCAAAAAGGCTTCTGGAGAGGTAACTTGTGCTTGAAGGTTTAATACGCCTAAACAGGCGATTAACGCATAACTGATCAATTTTTTCATGACAAAATTTAAGTGAATAAATATAGAGGAAATTTTTTGTGTAAAACAGCTATCAGGGTTGGCGAGAAAACAAAAAAACCTCCAACCAAAAAGGTTGAAGGTTGAACTTTGTGGAGCCGGAGGGATTTGAACCCTCGTCCAAACAAGCAATTAAAAAGCTTTCTACACGTTTAGTTTTCGATTGGTTTTCGACAAATGTCTGACCGAAAACCGCCCAACATTTGCTTAGCTTCTTTAGTTTTGGACCTCAGTCGAAGCTGCTTCGATCCTATGTTGTCTTTGATGGTGCCCCTGGATAAGACGCCGACAACAAGGGCTTCTTAGGGACATCTCGCTTCCCCACCTGGTGGGGACGAGGCTAAATCCTACTGTAATTCAGATTAAGCGGCAAGAGCGTAGTTATTTTCGCCATTTAAAGGTCTGAAAAATGAGATTTACGAGCTGTTTCTCAGCGCTCGACGTGCTTACCCTCCAACTGACCTTGCTGTCAAAACCAACTCGGCCCCTTAGATGGGGATGCAAAGTTACGAAAAGATTTGTGCAGCGGAGGGATTAGCCGTAAATTAGTGGTATATCCATTTTTATGATTCGTTTTGGCCTAATTGCCGAGGGCAAATACCCACCTGACCGCAGGGTGGTGCTCACTCCTGATGCATGTGCATCTTTGTTAAACTACCCCGGTGTAGAAATTTATGTAGCGCCATCAGTGCACAGAGCTTTCCCAGACAGTGCCTATGAGGAGGTGGGAGCGATTTTACAGGAAGATCTTTCTGTTTGCGATGTGCTCTTGGGCGTTAAAGAAGTTCCGATCGAGCAATTGATACCCGGTAAAAAGTATTTTTTCTTTTCTCACACCATAAAAAAGCAATCGTACAACAGAGCCTTGCTTCAAGCCATTCTTGCCCAAGGTATTTCCTTGTTTGACCATGAGGTTATAGTCGATCAAAACGGGCAGCGTTTGGTGGCCTTTGGTTATTACGCTGGTGTAGTTGGGGCCTACCATGCCATCCGCACCTATGGACTGAAACACGGACTGTTTGAGTTGCCCAAACCCTCTGATCTAGCCGACATCAACGCGTTGAAGAAGGTGCTGCGGGAAGTAAACTTGCCGCCTGTGAAGATCGTACTTACAGGAAAAGGTCGTGTGGGTTCTGGAGCCGCAGAGGTACTCGATGCTATGGGTCTACCTTGTGTTGATTCAGAGGATTTTTTGGTCAATGAGTATCCCAGCGCAGTGTACACCGCTATCGATGTATGCTCTTATGTCCAGCTCAGCCCGGGATCAAAGGTAGACAAGCAACACTTTTTTGCTCACCCTGAGCTGTATGCCAATAATTTCTCTCGATGGGCGGCGGTAAGTGATCTATTTATTGCGGGACATTATTACGGCAAAGGGGCTCCGATGATGCTTGATGTGAATGACCTAAAAGATCCCAACTTAAAAATAACGGTTATAGCCGACATCAGTTGTGATATCGGTGCACCAATAGCCAGTACCTTGAGGGCTTCCACCATCTCGGATCCTATTTACGGAGTAAATTTAAGCGATATGGCCGAGTGCGATTGGCGCAGTGAGGGCGCTCTTGCCGTGATGGCGGTCGATAATTTGCCATGTGAAGTACCGGTTGATGCCTCTTCAGGCTTTAGTGTCGCATTTTCTAAACACGTGTTGCCCGCCTTTTTTGATGGAGATCAATCTGGGGTATTGGCCCGAGCCCAAATCACTACGCCTGATGGAAAGCTGACCCCTAGGTTTTCCTACCTAGAGGAGTATGTTGCCGGGAAATAAACCTATCTTTGTCGGCAAAAATTTACCCCTATGAATCTGTCTCTGATCCCTCAACTCAAACACGCGGAAAGCCAACAGTTTTTTCTTTTAGCAGGACCTTGTGCCATTGAAGGTGAGGATATGGCCTTGCGCATTGCAGAGCGTATCGTGCAAATCACTGATCGATTGGAGATTCCTTATGTATTTAAAGGAAGTTTTAAGAAAGCCAATCGCTCCAGGGTTGATTCATTTACCGGGATTGGAGACGAAAAAGCACTCAAAATCCTAGCCAAAGTCTCCCAGACCTTTGGTGTGCCCACAGTAACAGATATACACGAGGTTTCCGATGCTGCCATGGCAGCTGAATATGTCGATGTTTTACAGATTCCAGCTTTCTTGGTCAGGCAGACCGATTTAGTGGTGGCTGCAGCAGAAACAGGAAAAGTAGTTAATTTGAAAAAAGGACAATTCATGAGTCCTGAGTCTATGAAGCATGCCGTTCAAAAAGTTTTGGACAGTCAAAACAATCAAGTGATGGTCACTGATCGCGGTACCATGTTTGGATACCAAGACATGATCGTGGATTTTAGAGGTATTCCAACGATGCGTCAATACGCCCCTGTGGTGTTGGATGTAACCCACTCTCTGCAACAGCCCAACCAATCCAGTGGGGTAACTGGAGGCAGACCCGAAATGATTGAAACCATTTCCAGAGCGGGAATTGCCGCTGGAGTTGACGGCCTGTTTATCGAGACTCATTTCGATCCGGCCAATGCCAAAAGCGATGGGGCAAATATGTTGTCACTCGATCTTTTGGACGGGCTTTTGACGCGCTTGTCTGCGATCAGGTCTACCATTGTTAACTTCTAAAAGTCAGACAGTTAACAGCTGTATCGTTAATTTAACCTCGCCCCGAGGATCAATCGAATATTTAAAGCTATATTTGCGCGCCCTTAGCGGGTATAACCCTATTTTTTATGTCATCAGTTAAAAACATTGCGATTATCGCCCACGTTGACCACGGTAAAACTACTTTGGTTGACAAAATCATGCACCATTGCCAGTTATTTCGTGAAAACGAACACACTGGTGAGCTTATTTTGGACAACAACGACCTGGAGCGTGAGCGCGGGATTACCATTGTATCTAAGAACGTTTCAGTTACCTATAAAGGCACTAAAATCAACATCATAGACACCCCTGGTCACGCGGATTTTGGTGGTGAAGTGGAGCGCGTGCTCAATATGGCTGACGGTGTATTGCTGTTGGTTGACGCATTTGAAGGACCGATGCCACAAACTCGCTTTGTGTTGCAGAAAGCAATCGATCTTGGTTTGAAGCCTTGTGTGGTGATCAACAAGGTGGATAAAGAAAACTGTACTCCTGAAGAAGTACACGAAAAGGTTTTTGACCTGATGTTTGAGTTGGGTGCAGAAGAATGGCAGCTAGATTTCCCAACCGTATACGGTTCAGCCAAAAACAACTGGATGAGCCATGACCCAAAAGTAGTGACCACTAATATTGAGCCTTTGCTCGACATGGTGCTCGAACACGTTCCCACTTTTCAAGCAAAAGAAGGAAACACCCAAATGTTGATTACTTCCTTGGATTTTTCCTCATTTACCGGAAGGATCGCGATCGGTCGTTTGCAACGCGGTAGTTTAAAAGAAAACCAACAAATCGCTCTGATTAAAAGAGATGGAAGCATCATCAAATCGCGCATCAAAGAGTTATTCACCTTCGAAGGCTTGGGCCGTTTCAAGGTAAAAGAAGTACAAACAGGAGACATTTGTGCGATTGTTGGTCTTGAAGGTTTTGAAATCGGTGATACGGTGGCCGATGTAGACGCTCCAGAGCAGTTGAAGACTATTGCCATTGATGAGCCAACGATGAGTATGCTCTTTACGATCAACGACAGCCCTTTCTTCGGCAAGGACGGTAAGTTCGTTACCTCAAGACACATCAAAGAGCGCTTGCAAAAAGAGTTGGAAAAGAACTTGGCCCTCAGAGTAGAAGATACAGACAGCGCCGACCGATTTATGGTATTTGGCCGCGGGGTATTACACCTTTCTGTATTGATTGAAACCATGAGAAGAGAAGGGTATGAACTTCAAATTGGTCAGCCTCAGGTTATTATCAAAGAAATTGATGGAGTAGCTTGTGAACCTGTGGAGCATTTAACCATTGATTTGCCTGAGGAGGTTTCCGGACGTGCTGTTGAATTTGTTTCTATGCGCCGAGGAGAGATGACCTCGATGCAGTCCAAAGGTACCCGCATGATTTGTGAGTTTATCATCCCTTCAAGAGGGATCATCGGTCTGAGAAATCAATTGCTGACCGCTACGGCTGGAGAGGCAATTATGGCCCACCGTTTCTTGGAATATCAACCGCTCAAGGGTGATATACCACAACGTCAAAACGGATCCCTAGTTTCTATGGAGCAAGGAAAAGCTATTCCTTATTCTATTGATAAATTGCAGGAACGAGGCAAGTTTTTTATCGATCCAGGCGAAGATATCTACGAAGGCCAAGTGATCGGCGAAAACTCTCGCGGTGATGACATGACGGTGAACGTCACTAAAACCAAGAAGCTGACAAACGTACGTTCTTCAGGTGCTGATGACAAAGCTAAGATTGTTCCTGCAGTGAAATTCTCATTAGAGGAAGCCTTGGAATACATCCAAAAAGACGAATACGTAGAAGTGACCCCCAAGAACTTGAGGTTGCGAAAAATTTACTTGACTGAAAATGACAGAAAACGATTTAAAATCGTTTAACTGTATTAGTTCATGCCATAAAAAAAAGCCACCTAACAGGTGGCTTTTTTAATTAATCATATGCCTTCGCGGATCAGTTCTGGAAATTCCCTGAGGTAGGCTGCGGCAGCGGCGCCAATAATCCCCGCTTGATTTTGCAAAACGGCAGGGGAGCAGGGAGGTTGTATGGTTGGCTGGAGGAGTCTAAGGAGGATACTACTTGTCACTTTTATGTATAATTATGGCGTTGACACCGTACAGTGGACTCATACAACAGGGAAGCCGACGACGAGGATGACGATTGCAAA
>JALQVG010000047.1 GCA_023260435.1 Flavobacteriaceae bacterium
ATTTTAAAATTGTTTCTGGATCTCTCTGTTTGGGCACCCCAGTAAACATCGTTTGGAACCTCAACGGGCCCCATAGTGTCTTTTTCTATTCTGTATTTCATGGTAGTGATTAAATTGGTGGTGACAAAGGTAGGGGATTGGCCAAAAAATTCTATTTTTTTTACCTTGGATTTGTGAGTGACAAATAATCTAAACTATATTTGTACCAGTAAATAATTGACTATGTTCCAGTTCGACCAATACCTTGGCTTTATCGCATTCCTAACCATTGTAACTATTGGATTTTGGTTGTTGATCTTCCTAATCACCTTTGTTGTTCCGTATTGGATTGGTGGTTCATTGATTGAGCGTCTCAAAGAAATCAAAGCGGCCAAGAAGGCTAACCAGTCTTAAATACCCGCCGCTTAATAATAAAAAAGGCGCCCATTGGGCGCCTTTTTACGTTTAGCTCGTGGATTAGCCACCAAACTCCATATCCATATCCCCGCCAGGCCCATCTCCATATCCGCCATTTTGTCGGCGACCGCGCTGATCTTTCAATGATTGATTAAATCGGTACGTGAAGTTTAGATTGACTTGTCTTTGTCTCCACTGATTTTCGCTATAGGTTTGAACATTCAGTGTTCTGGTATCACTGATTCTTTTTCTGGAGTTAAATAAATCACTTACATTCAATGCCAAAGTACCTTTTTTATCGAGAATCTCTTTGCTCATCGCTAGGTTAGCTGAGGCTATTCCGCGATTAATCGATTGGGCATCTTGACTTCTGCCTTGGTAACGAACATTGGTTTGAAAGTTAATTTCTTTGGGCAAAACTATTTTAGCGCTCAGGTTGCTCTGCCAACTGAAGTTGTCGTTGTCAAACACTTGTGTGATGTTTTGATTCATGCTATTGATGTAGGTATAGCTTCCGACCAATGAGCGTTGAAATAGATTAATTCCCCAGGAAAAACGCCAATTGCGCACTGGAGTAAATGTGGTATTAAATTCGAATCCATAGCGGTCCTCTGTGGATAAATTAATAGGTTGTCTGAGCTGAACGGGCACCAAAATAGGTGTGTTGGGGTCATTGGGATTTTGGATCTCTATCAGTTCTCCTGTTTCTTGGGTAATGAATTGGAAAACACCTGTACTTCTGTTATAGTACAAGGAAGTGTTGAACGTGAATTTTTCTCTTTGGTTGATCATTCCGAGATCATAGGCATCGGTGAAAGTTGGGTCTAGGTCAGGATTCCCCTGGAATAGGTTGGTATTGCTCGATCTGGAAGGAAATGGGTTGATAAAGCGCGACCAAGGTCTTCTCAATCTTTTGCTGTAGCTCAACGTGATTTGATCTTCCTCATTGAGGGAATATCCAACAAATAAAGAGGGAAACCAATTGATGTATTGTTTGTTGGTTAAATCTTGTGTTTCTAGCAGGTTGATATCAATGTCTGTGTGTTCCATACGCAATCCACCTAACAGATTGAAGCGTTCCCATTTGGTGCCCAATTGAGTGTAGGCAGCTTGAATCCATTCGCGATATTCAAGGGTGTTTGAAAAATTAGCGTTGTTGATAAAGGCACCTAAGGGATCAAAACTTCCAGCAATAAATGCGGTTGTTTGGTTGACATAACCTCCTCGATACCCTAGTTCAAACTGAGATTGACCTGCTGAACCCAGCGGTAGCACATAATTGAATTGATATAATGCCCTTCTTTGATCTTCTTGATTCACTGTTTTTTCAGTGGGAACATCCGAAGCAGTTTCACTGATTAAGGTTTCCTCAATGACCGAATCATCCGATCCCTCAGACTCAGAGTACTGATAATCAACTCGAAGTTCATGACCGGGTTTTTCAAACTTTTTGGTCAAGTTTAATGAATATTCAAATTGTCTTTGTTGCTCCAGTTGAAGTGTATTTCGCACTCTGTTCACCAAAGGTAGCCCCTGTGGATTTGAGTTGACAAAATCGATGTTTGTTGTATTATCTCCTTCGGAGTATCCAAAAACAGTTGAATTAGTGATGCTGGTTGTTGGGTTGATAAAGTATTCAATGCCGACGTTGGCGTTAGCATTTGTACCCGCTCGAACGTTAGTTCTTTTTTCATTTTGATACCCGCGAATACTACCGTCATCGTTGTAGTTTATTTGGTCATATAGCGAATTACCAGGTCCTTCTTGGTTTCGGTAGGTCCAATTTGAAAAAAGGTTGAATTTGTTTTGTCTCAGGTTTAATCCTAAGCTTCCCGCTTCATTTTTTGGGTCGCCCAATGTGAGGTTAGTAGTTCCATTAATACCTGTTGTTTTGTTTTGTCTCAAAATGATGTTGATAATCCCGGCTGTTCCCTCCGCATCGTATCTTGAGGAAGGATTCGTGATTACTTCTACTTTTTCGATAGCTTCAGCAGGTAGCAATCGAAGTGCATCATTGCTAAAACCCGACAAGGCAGAGGGTTTTCCATTGATCAAAATACGCACGCTTTCATTTCCGCGCAATGAAATACCGCCTTCCACATCAACGGACACAGAGGGCACGTTGTCGAGTACATCGGTCACCGACCCTCCTTTAACGGTCATGTCTTTACCGACATTATAGATTTTCTTATCCAATCTAAGTTCTACCGTGCTTCGTTCCGCGATCAATTCAACTTCATCGAGTTGAGATACATCTGCGGACATGCGCACATCTCCTAAATCGGTGTTTTGGGTGAAGTTTTGGTTAGATAACCGAATAGTAGTGTAGGAAATAAACTCAAAAACCACATCGTAGTTTCCAGCGGGAACATCTACCTGAAAACGGCCTTGTTCATCGGTGATCCCACCAGTTACCATACTTTGGTCAGCGCTTTTTTGTAGTACATACGTGGCGTATTCTAAGGGCAAATCACTGCTTTGTTCAAGAATACGACCTTTGAGGGTTACTGTTTTGCTGTTTGGGTTCTGTGCCCAGCCGATTGACGTGATCAATAACAGGATCCACAAAGCGCTTAGTTTATTCATTTAGGTTTTCTTTTTCTTTTTTTGTTTGTTCTTTTTCTCGACTCGGCTAAATCCTTCTTCTTGGAGCGCTAAATACTTTTCGTATTTCTCAGGGGGTAATCCTTGGGCCAATTCATCGTCTTGGCTTTTCTGAATCGCTTCCATGGCCTCCATAGTTTTTTCAGGACTTAATTTGAGCAATTGAGTTTCAATTCGTTTTTGCACATGTCTCGTGAGAACAGATTGCAATACAGCCAGTTCAAAGTCGTTGAGCTCCAAAGCTGCCTTAAACGCGGGAAGTTGTTGTTCAACAAGTTGTTCGGCGGTTAAATTCTCAGGCTCAGGCTCTGGAGCTGGATTATTGGGGATAGCAGAAATTCTGCGCCCATAAGCATCTCTATTGCCGCCATATCCGTTGCCATAGCCAAACTGTGCTTGAGCAGCCCCGGTGATGAATAAGGCGAGAGCGGTCAAAAAAGGAAGTAAAAATCGATTCATAGACAAGTAGTTTAGATGGTGTATTTCCAAATTGGTTTAAGTTAGATTTGCTAAATAAATGTTAAATTGAGTCAGGCTCTGTGTTCTGCCCATGAAGCATCAAGAAACCTTTCAAAAAAGGATCTAGTGAGCCATTCATCACATCGGTAACTTCAACGGTTTCCACCCCTGTTCTCACATCTTTTACCAGTTGATAGGGGTGCATGACATAGTTTCTAATCTGAGAACCCCACTCAATTTTCATTTTTGATGCTTCAATTTCGTTTTGCGCCTCCATGCGTTTTCGCAACTCAATTTCATACAGCTGTGATTTAAGCAAGCGCATGGCATTTTCTCTGTTGTCGAGCTGGGACCTCGTTTCAGAGTTGTGGATGACTATCCCGGTTGGGTGGTGGGTTAGTATCGCTTTGGTCTCTACCTTGTTTACATTTTGACCCCCCGCGCCACCAGAACGGGCAAACTGCCAGGAGATATCCGCCGGATTAATTTCAATTTCTATGGTATCGTCTACCATCGGATAGACATATACTGAAGCGAAAGAGGTATGTCGCTTGGCATTGGAGTCAAAAGGGGAAATGCGTACCAAACGGTGCACCCCATTTTCTCCTTTGAGCCACCCAAAGGCATATGCCCCTTCGATACCAAGAGTCACCGTTTTCACACCAGCTACTTCTCCTTCTTGGAAGTTGAGTTCTTTTATTTTGTAGCCTCTTTTTTCGGCCCACATCAGGTACATGCGCATCAGCATAGAGGCCCAGTCACAGCTTTCGGTGCCTCCAGCGCCTGCTGTGATTTGAAGTACTGCGTCAAATTCATCTGCCTCAGCTGACAGCATATTTTTAAACTCTAGTGCCTCGATTTGTTCTGTGGCTTGTTGTGCAGCGTCATCGAGTTCTTGCTCGGAAATGGCTCCCTCTTTATAAAATTCCAGGTATACTTCGACGTCAGCTACTTTTTGGGTAGCTAAATCATAATCGGTGATCCAAGACTTTATGGACTGGATAAATTTCATCTGCTCCTGAGCTTTTCTCGGGCTGTCCCAAAAGTCAGGTGCTGCAGCTTTTTCTTCTTCGTTGATCAGTTGTATTCTTTTCTGATCGATGTCAAAGATACCTCCTTAACGCACCAAGGCGTTTAATCAGATCTTGGGTGATCTCTGTGGTAACCATAGGAATAATTTTGTGCAAAAGTAGTAATAAACCCTCGCTGCACGTGTCATTTTGATTATTTTTAGAACAAATCATTCAGCTATGAGACCATTGCTTTTGCTCACCTTTTTTATTTGTCAATCGATCGCCGCCCAGTGGAGTGCGCAACATCCTAGCGCAGCACTGCGCCCAGGTTATTTCGATACCTATTACGATACAGGGGCCAACAAATTGTACGCGCGTATCCCCAAAGAACGACTCAAACAACCGTTTCTTTATGTCTATTCGCTAAGCCAAGGGATTGGCAGCAATGATATCGGTTTAGATCGCGGCCAATTAGGCAGCGAACAAGTTGTCTATTTTGAACAAAGAGGGCCGCGGGTTTTTTTGGTTCAACCCAATTTAGCTTTTCGCGCGTTGACCGATAACCCCTTGGAGAGGGCCTCTGTTGAACAGGCTTTTGCCAAGTCAGTGAGGTATGGTTTTGATATAAAGGGGTATGAAAAAGGTGATCCCGTAGTAGAACTCACAGATTTTTTACTCCAAGATGCTCATGGTGTTTCAGCTCGGTTGGCTAGTTCAAAGCAGGGTAGTTACAGTGTTGATTTGACAAAAAGTGCTCTAAATACTGATCGAACTAAGTCTTTCCCGAAAAATATAGAGATGGATGTCATGTTGACGTTCAAAGGCAATCCTACGGGCGCCTGGATTCGTTCGGTTACTCCAGAACCTGGATTGGTTACCGTATTTCAGCACCATTCATTTATCGAGTTGCCTGATGATCAATATGAACCCAGGGCCTACGACCCTAGAAGTGGTGCCTATCCATTTACGTATATGGATTATGCGACACCAGTCGATCAGCCCATTGTAAAAAAGTGGATCACCAGACATCGATTAATAAAAAAAGATCCAAACGCCGCTGTTTCAGAACCCGTAAAACCTATTGTTTATTACTTGGACAACGGTACACCTGAACCCATTCGCACTGCCTTGTTAACAGGAGGGGCCTGGTGGAATGAGGCTTTTGAGGCAGCGGGTTTTAAAAACGCCTTTAGGGTTGAAGTACTTCCGGACAGTATCGATCCATTGGATGTTCGGTACCATGTCATTCAGTGGGTCCATCGTTCGACAAGAGGTTGGAGCTATGGCAGCAGTATCACAGATCCCAGAACCGGAGAAATCATCAAAGGTCATGTGTCTTTGGGCAGTTTGCGGATCCGACAAGACTATATGATTGCTCAAGCACTGTCGCAACAACCCTTTGCCAGTGCT
>JALQVG010000020.1 GCA_023260435.1 Flavobacteriaceae bacterium
ATAAAATATATGACGGATCAGTGAGTGCTCCATTGGACTTGAGTCAATTGGTCTGGTATGGTTTGGTCGAGGAGATGCCTGGTGAGTTTTCTGTGGCGGGAAATTGGTTAGATAGCGATGCTGGAATAGCAAAGCCGGTGCACTTGGATTGGCAGTTGAGCCCATGGTGGTCCGAGCGTTACACGGTTTTGTTGCCCACTGAAATTACCGCTTCGATCACTCCCGCACCCCTTGAGGTAATCCCAGTCCTCCATCAGTATAAAGTATATGGAAGCCAAGAACCCGTTTGGAAGTACATCACCCGACCAGACAGTGCAGCTTTATCCGGTCAACTCAGTCGGGCAGAAGGAACTCAAGTAGGTTTATACCCTTTTGACTTAGGGACTTTAAGCCACCACAATTACACCCTCTCCATGGGGTATTTCACCGCACAGATTGTGCCGGCGCCGCTCAAGGTCAGGTCGCTAGATGGTTTTTACGCCTATGATGGCAAGCCTTTTTATGGGGATTTTGGATTTGAAATTGATGGATTGTTGGAGGGTGATCCACTTCCAAAGGTGGAAATATCCGGATCTTCCCAAGGATCTTCTGGATTAGGTACGTATACCTTGATGCCTCGTTTGGGTACCTGGCCCAACTACGAAGTAACGTTAATTCCAGGAAAATTAACGATTGGCCACCACCCCAATAGGGTTGAGGTGTCGGGGGTACTCACCCCAAACAGCGGAACAGCCGAGGCCGTTTGGAACATCACCAATATCGATCAGTATCCCAACAATCAGGTACGCGTCTACAACAAAAACCAGCAACTGGTGTGGACGCAAACTGGATACCGCAATACTTGGCGAGGGATTGATTTGAAAACCTACCGTCCTTTACCTGCTGCACCCTACTATTATGTGGTAGACCTTGGCGACGGTACTTCACCCATTCAAGGGTGGCTATACCTCACTTATTAACCTTGAATTAGTCCAGTGGAACAATATTCCATTCAGCGACCACTTGAGTTTTTGGCGCACTATATGCCTTCAAAGCTTTAAGCCTTAGGGTAAGTTCGTCTAATTTTTCTCCCGTTTTTATTTGAAGCTTGATAGACCCTTGAGCAGGAATCTCAAAAACGGGGGCATGGTGGTAAAAGGTGTAAGGCATTTGATTTTCAAACAGTAGATTGCTTGATGTTGTGTTGTTTAAGGTCACTTCCAAAATCTCTGTGTTGGGAATGTACTTTGCGTCACTCAACACTACACTTGCTTCAATCAACGGGACCAGGAACTCCGATTTTCCAACAAATAAGTGGTTAAATACCGCTACTGTTTTTCCCTCAAACAATGCCTTTCTTACCGATGCTGCGTCTCTCTTCTCGGCAAATACCAACGTGATCGGTCTGTGTACCCCTTTTTTGGTAAAATCCCATTCAATAAGGTCGTGGACATCTGAAGTGCCCATAATGGTCAAGTTGTGATCCAAAGCGATTTGCAGCGCTTCTTCGGAATAGTCTCCCGTGTTGATCACCTCAATGCCGTGTAGTTTTTTTTCCTTGATCTGTTTTAATTGGAAGTCAGTGATCACTGGAACCCCTTTGGGACTCTGGGCATACCATGCTGGATGGTTCCAAAAGACAAAGGCATCTTGTTTTTTAGCTTGGTTAAAAGCATCCTGAGCCTCCTTAGTCAGTATGGGGTTGGCGTCTTGAATGAACACGGCGTTGTTGTGCCCAACGGGTGCGGAACGGGTAATTTCAGAGCCAGGAATCACGATAAGTCCATGGTCTTTGGCTTCAGCCAAAGCGAGTTCATAGGACCTGTTTCGGTCAGGGTGTGGAATGTCTTTGCTGTGTGGTTGATACTCCAAGTGTTCCGTCATGGAGATGACATCCAAACCCTCCATCAAAGCTTCCTGAACACGTATCGTCGGCCAAACATTTCCGTCCGAGAAAACGGAGTGGATGTGTAGATCTGTACTCAGTGTTTGGTAACCCTTGATGTTCGGGTACTTCACTGAAGTAGTCGATGAATGACTGTGGTTTTGGGCTTGGGCCGTAAGTCCCAGAAGTAGCATCAGGACAAGTAGGTTGTTTTTCATAGGTTAGAGGTCTAAATCAAGGGTCAATTTAAGAATATGACTTTGCGAGTAAGGTATTCCCTGTATTAAGTTTTGGTCAAATAAGTAATCAAACTTCCAAGTTTTGTTTTTTCCTGACTTGATTTCGGTGCCCAGGATTATTCGCCAACCAGCTCCACCTGTTCTCTGGGGATGGTCTATGTGGTGAAACCATTCAAATCCCAACGAAGGATCAGCTTTCCAATTTTTAATTCGGTAAGTAGCTTCAGTCAGCCACCTCAAATGTTGCTCCGCCGGTTTTTCTCGATTGATGACCCGGTCGTGTTGATACAGCACTCGGTGCCTCCAGTCCAGTGAACCGGTTTCGTGTTTGTACGTATTTTGCAAGAACCAGCGTTCAATGTTTTGGTAGCCTTGTAAGCCTCCTTGATCGTCGTGTCGCCAAGTACGGCGCAAACCGGTGGAAGTTTTAAATCCCTTACCCCATTTGAGTCCTGCAGTGAGTTCAACTAAGTAAGCGTCGATATCACCGGCTTCTGTCCTCCATTGGGTTTGTGCCTGAACATCCCAATTTTTAGAGAGCTTCATTCCAACACCCAATCCAGTCCAGGTTCTTACAGGGTTCTCTTGGGCCCATAGATTCAAGAAAACAACGGTGCACAAAATGGTGAGCCAGGGCTTTAAATCATACTGCATAATATACCGTCAATTTAGCCATCTGTTCTTGTCGATCTATTTTTTGTAAGTCTATCCGATCA